>JAHQWY010000476.1 GCA_029856445.1 Promethearchaeia archaeon | reverse complement strand
ATTGATTTAGGATGCCTATTTCTTGGAGATGCTGTCCTTGGGATTAATCCTCAATTAGGAAGATTAGTGAGCAAAGAAAAAGCTTTAGAGCATTTAACCAAGTGTAGGGAAGCAGGATTAGTTCAAATGATCGGTAGGAATAGATTAGATGCACAATGGCTAGGTGTTAGCCCAGGAGAAAAGCTTTTAAGTATATGTAATTGTGACCCATGCTGCTGTTTATGGCGTGTATCTTCAATTTTAGCTCCAAAAATCGGATCGAAAATTAAAAAAATGCCTGGAGTGGTAGTCCGCGTCACTAACAAATGTATTGGATGTGGCACATGTTTAAAAGGCATATGTTTCGTAAATGCAATAAAGTTAGAGAATAAAAAAGCAGTAATCACCGAAGAATGTAGAGGTTGTGGTCGATGTGTAAGTGTTTGCCCCCAAAATGCAATAGAATTACTAATTAATGATGAAACTTACATAAAGAATTCAATAAAGGAATTAGATGATCTAATAGAAGTTACTTAATTTACGATTTATATCTTTTTTTACTTCCAAAACATATTTTTCAGTTTTAAATTATCCACTCTAGTTCTCTGTTTTAATGCCGATACAGCTTGAACAGTTTCCTTTATCGAATGAAAAACTGGCACATTTGCAAGTTCTAATGATTCTATTATCATAGAATATTTTGAAACATATGGAACAAAACAAACCAAAGGCTTATTTTTGGATACGATAATATTTGCTACTCTTCTTCCAATTTGAAAGGATATATTAGGAGGGTAAGGAAGTAGAAGCAATATAATGCATTCAATTCTATCGACATCAGATAAATACCTAATGATATTTTCAATGTCTGTATCTAATACAGATCCGGTTAAATCAATAGGATTATTAAATGAAGCAATCCCTGCAGCAACGGGATTCATAAGATTTTGTAAATCTCTCTTCTCTTGACGAGAAAATTGTACCGCTTCTAACCCATATTTTTTTAACATATCAGACGCTAATACCGCATGACCTCCAGAAACAGAAACAATTGCTACATTACCAAAAGTTATAACATTTTTTCCAAATGGGTTCCTTTTTTTTGCCAATACGTCATATACTTTTAAACATGTTAATAATTCTCGTTCTGAATGAGGTTGGATAATATAGTGTTGCCTTAGTGCTTCATAGATAATTTTATAGTTCCCTGCTAAACTTGCGGTATGAGATTGGGTCGCCACTTTCCCCTCTCTAGTTTTACCTCCAAAATATACTATAACAGTATCTTCTGACTCTTTTGCTACTTTTAAGAAGTCTCTTGCTTTACCTTCTTTAAATCCTTCTAAATAGAAGGCAATATTTGTAGTTTCTGAATCAACTTGACTAAAGTATTCTAATAGCATTACCTCATCCACAACTGCACGATTACCAATTGAAACTGCTGTTGATACACCTATGTTTCTTTCATTGAATTTTACAAAAAACTGATCAACCAAAAAGCCCCCACTTTGGCTTATTAGTGCTACAGACCCCTTTGGAGGCCTTGTTATTCTTTCCGTAGGTAAGAAAATAGTATCTACTATTGGGGGCGCATAAACACCCAAACAATTTGGTCCAAGAACCGCAATATCATTTTCAAACGCAATTTTTTCAAGTTGCTCCTGTCTCTTCTTACCTTTTCCACCAATTTCTGCAAAACCTCCCCCAATTATTACGCTTGCAGGTATCTTAAGATTAACACAATCTTGAATATATTCTAAAGTATCATCAGGTCCAACAGCGACCACAAGAAGGTCTGGAATTTCCGGCAATTTATCTAAGCGTTTATATAGTTGGATTCCCTCAATTTCTCCTCCATTAGGATATATACCATAGACTTTTGTATTCATTTCAAATTCATTTTTTAATAAAACTATTCGGCCAGGACTAAGAGGGTTTTTTTTAGAAATACCCACAACCGCGATCGATTTTGGTTTAAATAATTTCTCTAAATCCATTTTAACCAGGTAAATATAGTAATAAAATTTCTTCTGAGGTCATTTTAATATTCTTAAAATAATCATATTGTGAATATAAGAATTATTAATATTAAATCTGGAAACTTAGTTGAGAATTAAAAAAAAAAGAATAATTTTTAATTTTTAACAATATCGCTAAAGATATTAACAAAAGCAGCAAAATCTTTATTTATAAAATATATATCAAATGGATTGTGTTTCTTCAATACTAGCATATAATATGGCGGATCTTCTCCTTCTAACAGAATAGGTTTGAATAAGAAATAATTTCCTGATTTCCGTACAACTATTTGGTCTTCTTGTTTTGTTAATTCCATATCATCAAATACATCCT
>JAHQWY010000094.1 GCA_029856445.1 Promethearchaeia archaeon | reverse complement strand
TGTGGAGAATATTGAATGCCATACTACTATTACTAGTGATTCTGCTGCCAATTTATTACTCGAAATTTGGGGAGATCTCCCACATGAGAAAAAAAAGATTTTAAGATCAATAGATGATTATTTGAGTCTAGATCCTAAGAAAAAAATCGAATTCAGTTTGAATAGACGAACAGAAGCTTTTCACAGTCAATATGGAGAACTTTCATCAGACATTAAGGATCGCTTAAATGAACTGTCTAAAATTTCTAAAAATGACGAATTGTATTATAAAAAAGCAGAAAATCTAATAAAGTATGTAAGACAAAGATTTATTCCTTAAAAGAGTCGATTTATTTAAATTTAAATGGAAAAGTATCAATTTCAATTAATTAATTTAGAATATTGTTTCTCTATTTTATGAATAGCTTTATCGAATAGATCTAGTAATCCTACATTTCCATTAACATCGGTATTTTCGAGTATGTAATCTAAAATATCATTAGCAATTTTCTTGTCCATCTCTGTGTGTTTTTCAATTTTGGAATTAAATAAAATTTCGAACTCTTCCTTCAACCATTCCAATTCTATCACTAAATCTTCCTCCAAAATTTCATGATATTTAAGACTGACTGACATTAAAACACCTCAACTCTTAGCTTACTTAACAAATTTCCTTTTTCCTTATCTTAAATGAATTGATCTAACTATTTATGATCTTTATAGACCAATTTTTATGGTAAATTTTTATTCTAAAACCTCAACCATTATCATAAAGAAAATTCAACTTAAAAAATTTATGTATAATAAATGTGTTTCTTACAACTTATTCGAAAAGTCTTTTAAGGTAAAAATACTTCTTATTTTTCATTAAATTTGATCCAATCATACAAAAAATTATAGGGAAATTAGAAGATATGACCAATTCATTTACCGATATTATCCAACGGGGAATAGAGCTGCTTTATCAGGGTAATATCGAAGAAGCTTTACAGATTGCCAACAAGTTGGAAAAAGAAGAAAATCTTACACTAGAAGAAAAACTAGAATCTCAAATGTTTAAAGCTTATGTTCTTTCCACTTCAAGAGATTATGAGGGCGCGCTTAAAATCGGAACTTATATACAAAAGGAAGGTAATAGAATGGGAAAACCGCTTATCTCAATTAGGGCTATTGTTTTAATCAAGTTTATTGCAAAGTATCTTCTAGCTAGATACTCTGAAGTATGGGAAGATATACAATCATGTGAACAATTACTCGAATCTCCTCTTCAAAAATCTTCTTCAGAACGTGAGGAGGGAGAAGCTTTAGTGAATTTTTTAAAGGGATATTTTTCTTTTTGGGAAGGGGAGTATGATCTTACTTTGAAATATTTTAAAAAATGTCTTTCGTTTTTTGAACAAAATACTTCTATCTATTATTTCACTGCTATTATTCTAAATGTAACTGGACCTGCATATATGTATAAAGGAGATTTAGACAAAGGTTTAAACGACCTCATGAAAAGTCTAGAAATTATCAATAGTTCAATGGGTGATCTTAGTATGGTTGAAGCAGGGAATTACAACTGGATGGGTATGATCTATTATCAACAAGGGAAATTAGATCTCTCAATTGAGTATAATGAAAAAAGCTTAGAAATATGGGAACAAATTCCAATTCCAAATTCCAATTTTTTTATGGGATTAGGATATAATAATTTAATTAAGATTTTTCTAGATAAACAATCCTTTGATAAGGCTCAAGAAACTTTAAGTCAATTCTCTCAATTTCTGGAAAGAAACGAAATTTCTAAAAATTTCTATTGGTATAAAATAGCACAAGCACGGATATTAAAATCAAGCCCAAGAACTCGAGATAGAGCTGAAGCCGAAAATATTTTTAAAACTATGATTAAAGGTCATGATTTTTTAAGAGAATCCGGGACCCGAGGCATGACAAGTGAATTCACAGATGCACTTATTGAACTTTCCAGTTTATATCTTGAAGAATTATATTCTACACACGACTTAGGCATTCTGAATGATATCCAACCTTTACTTGAAAGATTGTTAAATGAGTCACGTCGTACAAATTCATCATTATTACTAGCTCAAACTAATTTGTTACAAGGTAAGATAGCCTTGTTAAAGATGAATATGGGGGATGCTAGGCAATATATAACTCAAGCACAAGATATTGCTGAGAAGCATGGTTTGCAATTACTTGCTCAATCCATTTCAAAGGAACATGATAAATTACTTGAAACATTAGATAAATTTGAGAATATTGACAAATTAGATATGGCTTTTTCAGAACGTTTGGATCTCGCATCTTTTGATGATGTCATTGCAAGAATGCAAGGGAAACGTGCGATTACAGCTCCTGAGTTAGTGAATGAAGAACCAGTATTGCTACTGATCATTGCAGAAGGTGGGGTTCCCATTTTTTCCTATCCCTTTTCTGAGGAATGGAGTCGGGAAGATGAGCGATTTGCAAGTTTTTTATCAGCAATTTCGTCATTTAGTAATGAAATTTTTTCTGAAGGACTCGATCGGGTCAAGTTTAACCAATATACAGTACTTATGATGCCAATGGGAGAAATTTCATCCTGCTATTTATTTAAAGGGCAAACCTATTTAGCCAAACAAAAACTCACACGATTTACAGAAGGAATCCAAAACAATAACTCTATAATGGAAAGCTTAAATAAATATTATCAAACAAGCCAAGTTGTCGAATTAAGTGATTTTCCTTTCCTAGAGGTCTTCTTAAAAGACGTTTTTGGATCTCATAACTAAATATTAGTTTTAGCAGTAATTTTGTTTCACATCTAATTCTTGATAAATATCTCGCTTATCAACGATTTAAGGAAAGGAAATTGTTGTAATTCAAGGACTTGACTTGTTTCATAGAATTTATCAAGAGCTTTTTGGATACTGGTATCATCGTTTAAATACTCAACAAATTTAGCTAATTTTTGTTTTGCTTGATATGATTGTCCTGTGAACAAAAAGCATATTGAATAATTTTTTATTGAATTGATAAGAACTGTATACTTACCAAATTTAGCTCGATCTAATCCCTCAGAAAAGTATTCATCACTAAAAGAAGAAAAAGCAGTCATAAAACTTCCAAAAAGCTCGTTGTCCCGTTCCCAATCTTCAGTAAAAGCATAAGAAAATAGGTTTACGCCCCCTTCTGTGATGATCGAGAGCAATAATGGTTTTTCACTTACTAATTTTGGTGGTTTAACTCCTCGCTTTCCCAGCACCCCTTCCATAGTTTCTTCTAATGATGCCTTATTTATTCGCTCTGTATATGGAGTATTTCTGTTTTTAAATTTTTCCCATTCCCCTAGCTGTTCTAGTAATTTATCATGTTCCACTGAAATTTCCTGTGCCAATAATTGTAGCCCATACTTTTCGGCAGTATCTTGAGCCTGAGTTAAATATCGCCTTGCATCTCCCAAATTCATTTGTAATAATGCAATCTTCCCCTGTAGTAAACGTGCCCAGGCGTTGAAATAAACATTAGAATTTTGCGTTATATTAAGTAATTTTTCGATAAGGGGTTGGCATTCCTCCAATATTTTTGGATCATTTGTTATTTGCAGCTCTCGTAAATATAAATCACACAGATAGGGAATAGCAAATAATATTAAGGCATTCTTATTGATCAGGTCATTTAGGATATTCATAGCTTCTGTCCAATCTTGAATTCGAGTACTTTTTCTTAGGATTAACGCTTTTGAATATTTATACATATTCTCATTTGCGGGGAGTGGGAGGTTATCATTGTAGTGCTGAAATTTCTGCAGATATCCCTTAGCTTTATCAATAGAATTCTGTTCCAAATGAATTCCTATTAACAGAGTATAGTTATAACCAACATAAGCCATTGGAGTTTCACTCGATTTCAGTATGATGTCTAAACTCTTTTCATTTAATATCCTTGATTCTTCCAAATCTCCTTGTAGAAGGTTGATATATGCAATGTCATGATAATTTGCAGCTTCTTGCATTCTCATTAATTTACTATTTCCTTTCAAATATTCTAAAGCTTTCTTGTGTGAGTTTACTGCTAAATCATATTCCCCTTTGACCATTAATGCTCGTCCTAATTCTGCTAGGCACAAGGATCTGGCATAATATAAAGAATCATAGTTTTCAGATATCTTAAAAGCGTTTCTGTAGTTTTCAATAGCTACATCTAATTTGCCATATAACTCTTTAATACATCCGTCGATTAAACAGAAATGCATTTTACTTTTTTCAATTTCAGATGAAGGCTGATGGGTAGCAGATTCGAGCAGTTCTTCGCATAATTCCGCATAAGATCTAGCCTCCCATACCCTATTTAGCATATAATAACCATAAAACGATATAAAGAGAGCATCAATCGCTATTAAAGGCTGATTCTGTTTTATGCCCTCCTTATATGCAATCTCACCAATATTTATGATTTCTGCATAATTTCCTAAGTAAAAATTAAACATCCCTTTAGCTACCTGGCATCTGAGTGCTTCTTCTAGTGAGAGAGACTTACTTTCTTCCAAATTTGTGATTATATTTAATGCTTCTTCTACTTTTCCTTCATTAAATACTCTCCAACTTTCTTCTATTACCGCGTTAATTGATTTGAGCGTTTTTTTCGCCCCATTTTAACTTATTATGATTTGAGGTTAATCATACGTTTCTTATTAATGTTAGAAAATAAAGAAGAAATAATTCCTTAAAAGAATTTTGAATAATTCTAAGATGTAATAAAATTGTTATTTCGCGAACGGTTCAAGATCTATGTTTCAAGTAGGTCATCATCAGCTTCTACGGAACCTAAGAAGTACTATTCACATAATCTAGAAAAGCCCTTACTATCATATGAAACTTGGGATCAGGGACAACATTTATGTGGTCTCGTCCTTGAATTTGAAAATGACAAGCATTTGGAACTAATTGAGCTACTAAAGTCTTATCCCCAGGAAAATCATCAGATCCTAACACAGTTAAAACGGGTACATTGATTTTTTTAAGAGTTTCTTTCATCTGGGCTTTAGTTTGGGTTGAATTTCTCTGACGTAGAAGTCCACCCTTCAAAACGGCTGCTAGAGCGTCTAAATTTTGCAAATCAAAATCTTTATAAGCCGAAATTATACGTCGAACTCTCCGAGCGGCTGGATTTTTTATCTCATCAATATCTTTTGCTTGTAGAGCTTCCATCATATCATTTAATCGTTTTTGAGCTTCTGAACTTTGTTCATCACTAGGAAACCGAAGAATAAATCCACCAAGAATAGCGCTTATAAAGAGTTCTTGTTTGCTGAGTAAAAGTTCATAAGTTAATCTTGAGCCCATAGAATACCCAAAGAAGTTAGCCTTCTCGATCGATAAATGATCAAGTAACTTTACTATATCGTCAGTCATATGTGCCCCATATTGGGCCGGATCCAAAGGTTTATCACTTTTGCCATGCCCACGGCAATCTAAAAGTATTACTTTATAGTTATCCTTTAGAACTTCTACCCAATTTGCTTGTTTCCAATTACCTTCAAGGTTCGCTGCCCATGCATGAATCATTATCACCGGTGGACCTTCCCCTTCAACTTCATAATATATTTTAATTCCATCATTATTAAAAAATGGCATAGTTATTATTCCTCATAGATTTAAAGATTAAAACTTATTTTTAATTATTTTTCTTCATATTTAATATGTTCTATTTAAACTCATTTACGGATTCATTCATAATCTTTATTTATTCTACCATTTTAACATTTCTGTAAAATATGAATACTTTAGGATCTATATTAAAATTATACCGAAATACACCAAAATCTAACTCCTAATATTTTTATCCAAGGAAAAAACAATTAATGTGCAAAAAAAGTGCAGAAAAAGGTCTAAAAAACTATTAACTCATTCTAGTAGACCTCTTCTTATCAAAATTAAAGAAGTTCCTTATTTTTTTTATTTCTTAGCAAAGGGTTCAAGATCTATTGCTTCAAATAAATCATCGTTAGCTTCAATCATACCAAGAAAATGCCACTCGCCTTCCTCTACATTTTTCCCACTTGCATAAGTATTTGCCATATTATAAAGCCTATTGAAGTTTTCATAATGTAATGCGACTCTATTTTCAGCATAATCTCGAGCAGACCATGTCGTGATTAAAAATTGCCAATCGCTACTTTGTAGTAATAGCAATTCTCTAACCATTTGTTTAAGAATCTTGATTAGATTTGGATCACGTGAGTTTTTATGTTTAGCTATAATCTCTTCGCTCTTAGCCTCACACTCATAAATCCTTTCCCACGTCCAGGTTGTCCATTCGTTAAGCCATACCCAATGAGATGAGGCTTGACCCCAGGAACCCTCTATCACACTTACAACTTTATTTGGGGGGTTATTTTCTAAATAAATCCTCGTATTTGTCAAATCAATTTCAGGATCATCTTCCATCCATCTAAGGATACGCGATATCCACCAATTTCCCTCAAACCACCAGTGTCCAAAAAGTTCTGCATCATATGGTGCCACTATAATACCACTTCCCCCAAATTGATGTTTAAAATCTCTTAAAATATCTTTAACTAAGTTTACATAATGACTAGCATTTTCATCTAGCTTTCCTGGAACATCATCTGGCCAATATAGCATCTTCTTACCCAGATCGAGTTTTGGGCTTGTGACTTTCCAGTATTTCATCCCTCCCGGATAATGCTTCTTATGAAAGTCTAAGTACTCCGCACAGCCAGGATAACCGTGTTCCCCACTCCAAACAACTATTCCAGTTTTTTCATCCCTCGTAAAAAAACCTACTGGTGCTCCTGTTGACGGGTCAGTAGATACAAGATATGGTTCATACTGAGATTTTTCAAAAGAAGTTGGAATTTCCTCATATTGAGATTCAAACTGCTTCCAAAGTTCAGCAAGTAGAGGAAATCGAGCTGCATAAACTCCTTGTGATTTTCCTCCCAATAATAAAGCTGTATCAATAAAAAAATATTTCAAACCATTTTTAGCGATGAAATATTCAACACCAGGTCTATCATATTCTTCACCTGTAATAGGATTCTTCCATCGATATCCTGGTCGATACCCACATTCAGGGAGCCAAACACCTGTAGGAGTCCTCCCAAAATGTCTTTCATAATTATCGACAGCTGTTTTAAATTGAGCATCAATAGAAGTTTCTTTAGAAAGAAGTGGTGCATATCCATGAGTAGCCCCACATGTGATAATGTCTAAAAGTTCCATGTCTTGTAAATTTTTAAAAGCACCTATTATATCTTTATTATATCTATGTATAAAATCTTCCTTCACTCGTGAATAAAATTCTTGCCACCATTTTGTTAATTTAATTCTTCCCTCTTCATATTTATTATCTGTAAAATCTTTATAATCATGAACGGCAGCATTATATTTTTCTTCTAGATACCCTAAAAATCCATCAATAAATCTAGGATGACGAAGCATTTCACATAATACGGGTGTAAGTCCGATAGTAAGTTTTGGATGATATCCGTCGTCAACTAACTTATACAATTCCATAAGAAGAGGGATATATGTTTCAGCAGCAGCTTCATTCACCCAATCCATTCCATGAGGCCATACACCATGTCCTATAACCCATGGGAGATGAGAGTGCAGAACTAAGCAGAAAGAGCCCAAATTTTCAGTCATAATTCTAAAATTTTTCTAAATATAATTTGATTCAAGACAATTTCTTGTTTGTATATAATTTTTTATATCTTATATACTAAAAAGAAAATGATAATTTTTAAAAATCAGTAAAGTTATATATTCTAGTCAAGTTAGGTATAATATACAATCTCCAATCAAAAAATAATCGTATATTCAAAAAAGTAATTATAAATGGAGTACGTTCAAGTAAAAAACCTAAATCAGTTAAATAAGAACGGGAGAATTATAGGAAGAGCAAATTATATTTTCACACCAGAAATATCAAGCTCTATTGGATCTATTCATGGTAGTTTATTTAATCAAAATGAATCAATTGTTATGGGAAGAGACTATCATAATGATAGTAGAATGTTGAAAAGAGCCTATACTTCGGGATTGATGTCTACTGGAATTAACCTTCTAAACTTGTCAGATTGCACTTTTCCTCTACTTCAATTTACAATTAGACGATTTGGAGCTAGTGGGGGAGTTTATCTCTCAGGAGGTCATCTATATAGTGAAGATGTAGGAATTAGGTTTTTAGACGCTGGAGGAATTGAGCTTTCGCAAAGTGAAATTCAAAAGATAATTGATTCTTTTAATAGTTATCCGAAAAATGTACGACGCGTAGATCCAAACGAGATAGGGCAGATAACTGCAATTCCTCAGACTGCTGACATATATATTAAATCGTTACAACAATTTGTGGATAAGAAAAAAATAAAGAAAGCAAATTTAAAAATAGTTGTAGACTGTTCATACGGTCCTACAGGGAAAATTACACCTCTTTTAATAAATGATATTGGAGTTGAAGTTATTGCTTTGAATACCCATTATCGTGAAAGATCTTCAAGCCCAGTTCCAAGTATCAACACAATAAGAAATACAGCAGATATTGTTAAAGCTTCCAATAGTCATCTTGGTATATGTTTTGACGTTGATGGCTCGAGGTTATTAGTTGTAGATGAAAATGGATTGGAGATAAGTTTTGAAGATTTATTAATGTTATTTATTACATTTGATAAGCGTATACAAAATTCTAAAGCTAATACAATAATAACCACACCATTCCTCCCTCCTGTTGTTAAGAAATTTATTGAAGATAGCGGATTTCCAATTAAAGAAGTTGAAAATTATCCAGGAGAGATTTCAAGGCAAATTAGAGAAGAAAGAGCCTGTTTTGCTGCTGCAGATACATTAAAATTCTATTTTCCCGAATATTCCCCATTATCTGATGGTAATTTTATCTTACTTAAGATTCTCGAAATAATGACCAATCAAGATGACCTTCTAAGCTCATTAACAAGAGGATTTCCAAAAGGAACAAAAGTAAATAAAACCGTTGCAGTAAGCCCCCAAATAATTGATAATGTTCATAATCGACTTAGAAAAATGGCGGATGAAAATGGCTATGAATATCACGACATAATAAATGAATTGAAAATAATAAAAGATGATGCTACTGTTGATATAAAAGTTGCATTACATAGGGATGCAATACTTTTATCTGCTGAATCTGAAGATAAAATTAAGGCATCAAAAATGATAAATAAATTAGAAAAAGAAATTTCTAAACTCTAAATTTCAATTGAGAATTAAAAATGGATCATTTCAATTTACTCATTAATTATCCCAATTATTTCCCTATAAATAGAATTATAAATTTAAAAAAAATAGAACTAATTATATAATAATATTATATTATCAAGAAAAAAAAATAAAAATGATAAAATCATGGCAGATGATCTAAGTGTTTATATTATTATGGTAACCTTTTTTATCATATTTGCAGTTTTTCTTATATTTGACTTATTCGGTAGGAATGAAAAGGCTTCCTATTTAGCTTATATTGTTGCGGTTATTCCTATAAATTTTTATTGGGGGCTAGGATACGACCCTCTCTTTGCATATATTATTCTTTTTTCTCTATGGTCTATTACCTTATTGCGTGATACTATTGCGGTGCATTTGAAAAAAGATAGAGAGATTAATGAGATTTTACTATATCTTACTTTAGCAATTCTTATTCAGCTTATTGTTAGTGCAATTTTACCTGAAGCTGACGATAGTTTGAAAGAATTCACTGAAAAGGTTGGATATTTTTATTTACCAAATGTTCATTCAGCCGTTTTTAATGATAGCGTTGTATTGGGTTTCCAACTTGTAGCTACATTAATGATAATTCTTATTGTTGTGCCATTAATTCTTGATATTAAAGATGAGGAAGCACCATTACCAATATTATTCGTATTTGTCGCAATATTCATTTTACCTTTCCTCTATTTAGATTTTATATGGATTGGGGGTACTGATACACCTGTCGGCTTATTGACATTTCTATTTTCAGTGATTTTATTTATCGTACTCCTTCTAATCACTCGGTCAGGAAAAGAAATTAAATAAAAAATACAATCCCTTAACTTTTCTCTTAATTTTTTATTATTATTTTTATATTTATAGTATAATAATACTTTATGAGGAATTCAAATAGTAATATTTCTTTATATTCAATAATGGCAAAAAAAAAAGCTAGTTTAGATACTGAAAATCAGGAGAAAGAATCCACATCATCATTGTCTTATAGTTTAAATGATTTGCCTGGAGTTGGAGATGCAACTCTAAAAAAGTTAAAAGATGCAGGGATTTTAACAGTTAGAACACTTGCGATGTATCCCTTAGGGAAATTAATTGAAGAAGTGGGTTTAGGTACAAAAACAGCTGAAAAATTAGTTAAAACAGCTCAAGATGTAGAAAAAATGGGATTTAAATCAGCCGATCTCATCTGGGAAAAACGCAAATTGCTAAATAGACTAAGTACAGGAAGTCAAAATTTTGATGATCTATTAGGAGGAGGTATTGAGCCTGGAGCAGTTACTGAGGTTTTTGGTGAATATCGTACTGGAAAAACTCAATTAGCTCACCAACTTTGTGTAAATGTGCAATTAAAATATGAGCAAGGAGGTCTAGAAGGAAATGCATTATACGTGGATACTGAGGGGACATTTAGACCTGAAAGAATAATACAAATGGCTACTGCTTTAGATCTAGACTATAATAAAATTTTAAAGAATATTACTATTGGAAGAGCCTATAATAGTGATCATCAAATTTTATTGATTAGAGAAGCTTCTAAGATGATTGAAGAAAGAAATATCAAATTAGTTATTGTAGATTCCTTAATAGGGCACTTTCGAAGTGAATATGTGGGAAGAGGGACTTTAGCATCGCGTCAACAAATTCTAAATTCTCATTTACATGATCTATTAAGATTATCTGAGATATATGACGAGTTAGCTGTGCTTTTTACTAATCAAGTATCTGCTAAACCAGATGTGTTTTATGGAAATCCCTTAACGCACACAGGTGGTCACGTTGTAGCTCATGGGGCAACAATTCGTGTGTTTTTAAGGAAAGGGAAAGG
>JAHQWY010000475.1 GCA_029856445.1 Promethearchaeia archaeon | reverse complement strand
ATCCTAGATTTACAAGATTTAAAAGATAAAGTTAATTATGTTTTCAATCTGTGCGATGAAGGTTATTTTAATGATGCTAGAAAGGAATTGCATATACCAGCAATATTAGAAATTCTTAAAATCCCATATACAGGTTCTGGACCTCAATCTCTAGCCTTTTGCTATGATAAATCTTTAGTAAGAGGCATAGCAAAAGAATTACAAATACCTGTTCCTGAAGCTATTTACGTAAGACCTGATGATAAAATTATTGATTTATCATTATATTTCCCTGCAATTGTGAAACCTAATTATGGGGATTCAAGTTTTGGAATTACTCAGAAATCTGTAGTTTATAATGGGGAGGAATTATTAAGCGCTATCACCGAGATTCGCAATAAATTCGGTTATGATAAACCTATATTAATCGAACAATTTCTTTCAGGTAAAGATTTAACTATAGGGATTATAGGGAATCCCCCTGATAATTATATTATCCTTCCTATAATAGAAGAAGATTACTCTATGTTACCTCCAGAATTACCAAAATTATGTGGATATGAAGCTAAATGGTTACCTGATTCTCCTTATTGGAATATTAAATCTATCCCTGCAAATCTTCCTGATGATGTTGTTGAATTTATAGAAAATTGTTCACTTCGTTTATTCGAACGTCTTGAATGCCAAGATTATGCTCGATTTGATTGGCGTTTAGATAAAGAAGGAAATCCAAAACTTTTGGAAGTTAATCCAAATCCTGGTTGGTGTTGGGATGGTCATCTCGCAAAGATGTGTAAATTTACCGATATTTCATATAAAGAGATGTTAAAAAAGATTTTAGAAGTAGCAGAAAAAAGAAACGGATTAATTTAAAATTAATTAAAACAGGAGATTTGTAAAGGAAAATGGGATTATCGGAAATTAACAGTAATTTCAGAAAACCAGAGAATAATGAAGAAATTTCTTTATATATTAAATATCTTGAAAAGAAAATTAAAGATTATGATACTGAGGTAAATTTATTAAAATCTGAATTATCAAAGTTAGATTATGATATAAAAAGTTTTAAAGCAGAAATTGAGCGATTAGGGGAATTACCCTTACTCACAGGTAATATAATTGATGTTCTAGATGATGAAAATAGGCGTGCTATTGTAAATTGCCCCCCAAATGCCAGCTATATTGTAAATGTTAGTGGTAGACTTCAAAATGAGAAACTAATACCTGGTTTAAGTGTTGCATTAAATCAAAGAAATTTTGCCATAATGGAAATTTTGCCTAATGAAATTGATCCATTTATTAAAGGGATGGAGGTAATAGATCCTCCAATCGACGTTTCTTATAATGACATTGGAGGATTGGAAAATCAAATTCAAGAAGTAAGAGAGATCATAGAACTGCCTTTAATGAAACCTGAATTATTTGATAAAATTGGAATAGATCCTCCAAAAGGAGTTCTTTTTCATGGCTTTCCTGGAACAGGTAAAACTTTGTTAGCAAAAGCCGTAGCTCATGAAGCGAACACCACTTTTATAAAAGTAGTAGGAACCGAATTGGTTCATAAATTCATTGGTGAAGGCGCTCAATATGTAAGAGAAATTTTCAAATTAGCAAGAGAAAAAGCCCCTACTATATTATTTATTGATGAGTTAGATGCAATAGGTTCTGTGAGAATGGAGGATGCTACATCAGGAGATAGAGAAGTTAATAGAACATTAATGCAATTATTAAGTGAGTTAGATGGATTTGACCTACGGGGTAATATAAAGTTTATCGGGGCAACGAATAGATTTGATATCTTAGATCCCGCATTATTAAGACCTGGTCGATTCGATAGAATTGTTGAATTTCCTTTACCTGATGAAAAAGCAAGAGAAGAGATCTTTAGGGTTCACATGAGAAATCTAAATTTTGAAGAAAATATCGAATTAAAAAGGTTTATTGCTCTTACTAAAGGTGCAATGGGATCAGATATTAAGGGAATTTGTACCGAAGCAGGAATGTATGCAATTAGAAGAAATTCTGAGATCATTTCATATGAAGATTTTATCATGGCTATAGATAAAATAATGTCTAAAAAAACAGAGGATTTACCACCATCCAATATTTTCTTGTAATTTTGGTTCTTGTAAGTTGTACTTACAAGAATTTTTTCTTGAACTTTTTCTTTTTCCAATTATATAATTATCTTTTAAAGTCAGATATAAAAAACTATAGCTTGGAGGAGTGTTGGTATAATTACAAATTTTTTATTTTAATAAACCTCTATAGAATCATCTTATGGTGATGTTTTAATGCCCCACTGCAATTTTATTGGAATAGATTAGAATCTTCCATTTACACCATCGAAGATTTAAATTGTATAGAA
>JAHQWY010000474.1 GCA_029856445.1 Promethearchaeia archaeon | reverse complement strand
GAAATACAATATCTTAAAAGGAAATAATTTCTATCTTGGTACACCCCTGAGGAAGATCTTTAAAAGAAAAGTTATGGATTACTTACAAGTGACAGAAGCTGATTTAAAAAGGGCTGAAGAGTTAAACAAGACCTTAGAGTCCTCAAAAAACAACAAAATAAAATCAAAAGACATAACCAGATGACTGAAAAGAAAGAAGAACACATAAAAAAAAATAATCATAAAGTAGATTATACAATTGATTTTGTAACTAGCAGTGCAATTAGTAGAATCGGTATAAAATTCTTAATTTTTTACATCCCAATCTTATGGTTTGCGGGATATATGGCGACTGCTGTTTTCTTCGACGTTTCACAATTAATCAATAATTGGATAATTACCACATTACTATTACCATTTTGGCTGTTTATATTATATTTCATTTTTATTTTTGGGGTGGCAATATTTACAAAAGCATTTCTTCTGATGATAAATATGATTCATAAACCTAGAGAAGGGATTTTTATAGCAGAAGAGGGCGATAAGGATTACGAATTTTGGAGACTACGCGTTGAACTAAAAAAATTAGTTTTTTGGCTGATGAATAATGGACCATTACCATGGATCGTGATGTGGGGTTTTAGATGGCTTGGTGTCAGAGTAGATTTCTCTAGCCATATGCATGATGCTTGGGCTGATGGAGAATTCATCGAATTCGGTCGAAATGTCACGGTTGGTCAAGGGGCAGTGGTTATGTCATCCATGGTGGTTGGACGATACTTAATTATCAAAAAGATTATTTTAGAAGATTATACTGTTATCGGAGGTGTATCCAATATTTCTCCTGGCACTATTATGGGAAAAGAATCAGTATTGGGTGCTTTCAGTACAACAATCCCTAATCAGAATATAGAACCTGGATGGATTTATTTAGGTCCATTGATTGCACGAAAACTAAAACCAAATAAATACGCAGAAGAAAGGCGCGATATTATCTATAGAAAAGATGTAGACAAAGAAATCAAATATGAGATTAAACAGGAAGTTAATATAGATGAGGATAAAAAAGATTTATTGAACAATAATAGGGAGGATTGAGAAAAATATCTTTACCCTCAAGTCTTAAAGTCGGACCAAATACTACACTCGTTTTAGCAAAAAAGAGATATTTGCTAATATATATTTTTCTTATATGGATTAGTATTTTCTCTATTCAATTCGAGTTTTGGTTGTTTTGGGCGGTTTATGAAATAGAAAAATTTGTACATTTCTATCTCTTCCTACCTCTTTTAGTTTTTGTAATGTATTTAACATCTATATTCATATCTTTGATATTTGCTAAATTCTTCTTAGTTATTGTTAACCTCATTCACAAACCCAGAGAGGGTGTTTTTCTTAGACATCATTCTGACAAAGATTACAGATATTGGAGTTTAAGAAGCGTAATTAAAAAATGGCCGTTGTGGATTTCTCATAAATTTCCCTTTCCTTTCATGAATAACATTTGTTTGAGAATGTTTGGAGTCAAAACTAAATATTCTAATTCTCTCTTTGAAGGATTTGTTGATACAGAATTCTTACATTTTGGTAAACATGTTGTTATTGGTCAAAGTGCTATAATTCAATCTGCAGTTATAGTTGGAAATTTATTTATAATAAGAAAGACAATCGTAGAGGATAATGCAGTAGTTGGGGCACATAGTATTCTCATGCCCGGGACCCATATGAAAAAGGATTCTATTTTAGCAGGAAGTTCCATGACAACTGTCGGGCAAGAGTTAGAAGAAGGTTGGGTCTATTTAGGTGCTCCAGCCAAAAAGTATAAAAAAAATGTATTCTTTGAAGATGATTTAGAAAATATAATTACAGATCAATTAGAAAAAGAAGGCATAACAGAAAAAAAACCTGAAGATTTATATACAATGCGAATAGATAAAGATACTACAATCAGCTAATTCTTTATATAAAGATGAAAATTGGTTATATTCAAACAAATCCCATTTTTGCTGAAAAGGAGTGGAATTTTAGCGAAATTGAGAAATTAGTTACTAATTTGAAGGCGGATTTAATAGTTTTACCAGAATTATTTGCTACGGGTTATACTTTTACCTCAAAGGAAGAAGCAATATCTTTAGCTGAAAATCTTCGCGGAAAGACTTCTGAATTTTTGAATAACATCGCTATTGAAACTGGAGCTGTAATTGTCGGAGGATTTGCTGAAAAAGATGGGAGAAAAATTTATAATTCAGCAATGATCGTATCAAGTGAGGGAGTAATTGGTACTTATAGAAAAATTCATTTATATTATAAAGAAAAATTATGGTTTTCTGCTGGAGATAAACCTTTAGAAGTGTACAAAACAAATGGTATG
>JAHQWY010000473.1 GCA_029856445.1 Promethearchaeia archaeon | reverse complement strand
TCGATATTTTTTTTATTGATGTTATTTAATTTTATAATTGGAGGAATTACCCCAATTTGAACATCAAATACAAAATCCTTATCAAGTTTCAATAAATAAAAGCAGTTATGGCACCTAAAGACATGTGGTACTTGCACAATTGATCTTACAGCCCATAATGCCCAACATATTTTATGTACCAATGTTCCACATGAAGGACATTGCACAATCCCTTCAGTATCTTCCTGAAAACAAATTGAGCAAGTAGCAAGTTCATTAAAAGCCTTAGGTTTATCAGCTAAGCTGAGAAAAAATTCGTGGGTTTCTTTCTGATTGACATTTAATTTATATTTTGAGTAGAGATATTCCATTTTTCCTTTTTTTACTGCTAGTTGATTTAATAATGTTTTCAGATCTTGAGCATTTTTTATTTGAGTAAATTCTCCATTACAAGAAGTTGCTATTTTTTCTAAGATTTGACTCCCTTCACTATCATTAGTTTCTACACTTATTATATCTAAATAAAATGGCAGATTCCTAACATCTTTAGCTAATTTTTCTATTACGGGAAATTGGTCAGGAGTAATTTTATAAGCACTCTCATCTAATAGAACTAACAATCGAAATAATTTTTCTGAAGTTCTTTTAAAATTTTCAATAAGTAGAGAAAGAGCAATTAAAATACCCTCGAAAGCATTAGCTTTTACAATATCATTCTTTAATAATTTTAAGGTCTTTAGAACAGATTCAGGTTCGAGAGTAAAATGATTTAAATAATTTAGTCCATCCTGAAGGAATAGGATGAGATTAAATCTCCCAGAAGGATCGATATTGTATTTATTCTTCATAAAATCAGAGATTGCATTATAAACTTGATTAAACTTCGTAGTTTCAGGAGAAAAACCAAAAAAAATAAGACAATCTTCACTAATTATCCTGGTTGTCATATTAAGATTTAAGATTTAAACTAATAATAAAAATATAGAAATATAAATCTTTAATATAGATTTAATTGTTTAATATTGTTTTTGTCTTTTCCAAGGAATTTTCATAGAAATTAACTGAAAATTATACATTTCTGTGATATTAACATAGCAAACTTTTAAACATTAGACTTATCATGTTATTAATAATTTAAAAAAAAACAAATATGAAAAGGGTTGAGAGAGAGATTATTCTCATTAAATGGATTTTATTTCACAATAGAATATTCTTTCAACTGATTTTCAAATTTTCAGAAATTTAATCGCAATGAGGTAAATTTTATGGCACCAACTGATTATGCTGCTCTTAAAGATGAGGTATTAGATCTTATTGCTAATAAAAAGCACGGAAATGTCGTAAAGAAGCTATTAGGGGGATTTAAAAAGCTTGTACCCGATGAATATGATGCGATGGGTGAGATTTTCAAATCTATCATCGAAGCAGACGTTGAGCAATTCAATGATAAAATATATAAAGGATTTATGTTCATGGCTTCAGCGAGATATGGACCAAAACTGGTTGATTTTGAGAAGCATTTCATCAAGAAATTTTGTATACTTCCTAGTGAGGAATTTAAGGTAATTACAGAAGGATGGTTACAAGATGGTAATTCGGAAATCACTGGGATGCTTTACATATCGAATTTTAGAATTATTGCATCAGGTAAGAAGGAAATTAAACAAGCGAGATTAAGTGGAATGGGTTTAGAATTTATTAGACTTGGGTCATATGCCGTTCACAAGTCTGTATCAGATACCATCGCTAAATCTATGGCAGCTGATATGGAGACATCTAATATCTTGAATTATGGTCACATTTATCCATTCAAAGACAATTATGACATAGAAGAGAAGAAGATAAAAAAAGGTGTTATCAAGTACAAAGTAGATGTTCCTTTCACCGATAAAAAAGGGAAAGAAAAAGTTACTGACATGAACATTACCGTGATTGTCAAGAAAGGGCCTAAAATGGATAAACATATAGCTAAAATAGCAGAAATACTCAAGAAAAATTCAAAATAATACAGAATTAAAATTTTCTTTTTTTTTTTAGGTTTTCACTCCTCGAGAACATTAATATACTAATTCCAAATGCATTTATAAATTCTAAATATATTACATTTTTGGTGCAAAAATTATGGTTGGAACAAAAGTTCATGTAGCATATGAGATTAAAGAACCACCGTTAATTGTTAAGCCTAATGATGAAATTGAAGGAAAGATCATTTTAACAAACGGAGAAAAAAAGGATAAAAAGTTAAAAAAGCTTTTTATTGAATTATATGATATGTATGCAGAATTTGTCACCACTAAAGACCCTCAAAGCGGGGAAGAAATTGAAGCTTGGAGAGATCAAAAGAAGGAATTGAAGCAATGGGATATTGCTTCTGG
>JAHQWY010000093.1 GCA_029856445.1 Promethearchaeia archaeon | reverse complement strand
TTTTCTTTCTTATGCTCAAAATCTATAATACAATGACAAGAGAGAAAGAAGTTTTTATACCTCTCGAAGAGGGTCATGTGAAGATCTACACATGTGGACAGACCGTTTACGACGACGTTCACATAGGGAATGCTAGGACCTATAGTTCATGGGATGTAGTTATCCGTTATTTACGTTATAAAGGATATAAAGTGTTTCATGTACAAAACTTTACTGATGTCGGACACTTAACAGATGATGCGGATCAAGGAGAAGATAAAATTGAAAAAAGAGCTCGTGAAGAAAAAATTAATCCCTGGGAACTTGTTGATAGACAAATTGAAGAATATTGGCATGTGATTGATGCTTTAAACATAAATAGACCAAATATTTCCCCTCGAGCGACTTCACTGATTCCTGAAATGATAGACCTTATTAAGATACTTTTAGCAAAAGGTTACGCCTATGAAGTGGAAGGTAATGTTTATTACGATGTTTCTAAATTCAAGGATTATACCAAACTCTCCAGGTTAAAACTTGATGAAGAATCAGCAAAAGCTAGAGTCGTTGAAGATCCATTAAAAAAGGGTCCATTTGACTTTGCACTGTGGTTAAATGCACAAAAAGGAGATCAAATACATGTAATGAGATGGAACTCTCCATGGGGTGAAGGATATCCTGGTTGGCATCTTGAATGTTCTATTATGGCCATGAAATATTTAGGACAGACGATAGATATTCACGGTGGGGGAATTGATCATATTCCTACCCATCACCCAAATGAAATCGCTCAAGCTGAAGCAGCCACAGGTAAACAATTTGTTCGCAATTGGATGCACGCGGAATTTATAACATTAAATGGAAAAAAAATGAGTAAAAGCTTGGGAAATTATGTAACTGCCCGTGAACTAATTAATGAACAAGGAGGACTTGTTGTACGTATGGGATTAATATCTGGTCATTATAGATCTGCTGTAGACTGGAATCCAGATGTAATTGAAAATGCAAAGAAGAATGTGGAAAGAATTCAAAACTGTCTAAGTTTACTAAAAGATTCTGCTGGAGGAAATAAAACTAACCTAAATCAGGCTATAGAAGAACTAAAACAAACTTTTGAAGAGGCTATGGATGATGATTTCAATACTCCAAAAGCGCTAGCAGCTATTCACGAATTCATCAGACAAATTAACTCCTCTCTCGATAATAAAAAAGAGATACTCAATCGAGCAAGTGAGATACTTCTTGAATTACTCGGAGTCTTAGGACTTGATTTCACTAAAAAGAAAGGACTTGATGATTTAAAAATAAATGAATTAATGGGACTCATCATCAATATAAGAGAAAATGCAAGAAAGGAAAAGAATTATGAGTTAAGCGATGAGATAAGAGAAAAATTACGAACTGTGGGTATTCAGATTGAGGATGCTGAAGATGGACCACGATGGAAAATGACTTAGAATTAGTTAGTATGTAAAAATTAAGTCAATTTTTAATTTTTCATAAATTTAAATTATTATTACTATTAATTGTTATAAAATTTGCAAGAGTGAGTTGATTCAACTGGATTTAAGTACTATGACTGTTTGTATAACTGGTGCAGCAAGTGGAATTGGTCATGCTATAAGCTTAGGCTTTCTTGAAGATGGAGCTAAAGTTGTAGCTGCAGACATTAATGATGATGGATTAAAACAACTCGAAGAAAAAGGAGCTATAATAAAAATCGTAGATGTTACCAATTTTACACAAGTAAAGTCGATGGTTAAAACTGCTACAGATGAAACAGGACGTCTTGATGTCCTTTTCAATAATGCAGGGGTTACAAGAGTAAGAAATATTCATGAATTCAAGGATGATGAATATGAAAATGTAATTCGGGTTAACCTTTTTGGACCAGTTTATGGTATACGTGCTGCTATTCCCGTGATGAGATCTCAAAACTTTGGACGAATAATTAACCTTGTGTCGCGAGCTGCTGAAGCAGGAGATAATGGAATGGCGCCTTATAATTCTTCTAAAGCAGCTATATGGTCAATAACTAGAAGTGCTGCAGTTGAAAATATAGATTATGATATTTTAATCAATGGTATGATTCCTGGACCAACTAAAACTAATATGAATCCACGCGGTCAAGATCCCAAGGTCGTTTATCCCTCTGCAAAATGGATGGCGACCTTACCCTCGGGAGGTCCTACAGGTAAAATCTTCTGGAACCAAAAAGAATATATTATGTTCAGTAAAGAGAATATCACTTCTAGGTTTTTTAAAAGAAACTGGAAAACTGGTGAAATTACAGAATTAGATTTGGATGGGAGGTGAATATGCATGAGTATTAAAATTTTTGATTTAGGGAACGTGCAGATTGAAACAATTGTCAATGGTTCAGGTGAATTAATTATTTTATTGCCAGGTCTAGGAGAAGATGCTACAGCATTCGATAATTTCACCCCTTTACTTAATAAGAAAGGATATAAAACAATAGCTATTAACATGAGAGGTATTGGAGGAAGCAAAGGTCCACTTGAAAATCTAACGCTCCATGATCTCGCTAATGATATAGCAGGTATAATAAAAAATCTAGAAGAACAATCAATCCATGTACTAGGTTGGGCATATGGAAATCGCGTCGCTAGATGTCTTGCGGAAGATCATCCAGATCTTATTAAATCGGTTATTTTATTAGCTGCAGGAGGTAAAGTTCCACCAGATGAGGAAACCTCAAAAGAATTTGCAAAATTATGGAATCCAAATTTAAGTAGGGAGGAAAGATTAAAGGCAATAAAATTTTCGCTTTTTTCTTACTCAACAGATATGGAAACGGTAATTAACTCAATGAGTGGGAGAAAAACTTGGCCAGAAGCAACTCAGGCTCAATCAAAAGCAAATTTTGCTACTCCTGTTAAAGAATGGTGGAATGGTGGACATGCACCAATGCTGGTAATACAAGGTAATGATGATCGTATGGCTGTTCCTGAAAATGGTCAAATTTTAAAAGATAACAACCCTGATAGAGTGAAATTAGTAAATATAGAGAAAGCTGGTCATCTTATGGTTTTTGAAAAACCAAACCAAGTAGTTAAAGAAATTATTTCGTTTCTTTCAAACTTTAAATAATTATAATTTCAAAGGACCCCCTAATTCCTATAATCTTTTAAAGTTGATACAGTCCTGCTTTTAAGAATTCATTTTAATATTCGAACTTAAAAGGGAACCTTTTTCCTTGATGATTATCAATTAAGACTTTTATTCCTTCTGGGCCATCTACAAACTCAAAAGATTGCCCCGGAGCATAAGCTGGAAATTCCTTTGGATTGATAAATTTATAGCCTGAATCATGTTTATAGATTATAAAATATTCTATTGGATTATCTAGTCCAGGTGCAATACCTACCAGTTTTGATCCAATTTGACTATAGAGAAAAGTACCCCAATCATCTGCATAAAAGCCTATAATACTAGAAAAATCAGGGCTAATTTCATTTTCTTTTGCAAGGAAATCTTCTTCACTCTTTTTTAATTTGTTGAGAATATTAACGATACCCCTTAAAAGAATATATGCGGGACCATCGACTGCATTACTTAAAACAACAATTATTATTTTTTGATCTTGGATTAGCCCAGATTGCGTGATAAAACCAGGAAAACCCCCACCATGTCCAACCAGAGTTGATTCTCCAATTTTTTCTATAGAAAATCCTAATCCCTTCTCTAAGACATTTCCTTTAAACTGTGTTCTCTGCATCTCTCGTTTAATATAATCTGGAAATAGAGTTTCATTCCCTAACATATGAGCTTGATAAAATTTAATTAAATCCTCTACATTACTACTCAAACCAGTCGCAGATTTCATAACGTTCGTTGATACATGATTAAAAGATTTTCTTTTTTGTTTGGGTAACTTCCGGCTATATCCTGTTGCATGTCTCATTGAATTCGTTTCATCTATATCTAAAACCGTATTTTGCATGTTTAATGGCAGAAGAATGTGTTTTTGTATAAAATCGGAAAAATTCTGTCCCGATATGCTTTCAATAATTTGTCCTAAAAGTGTATATCCAAAATTTGAATATTTTATTGTTTCACTTGGTTCAAAATATCCGATTTTTTCCTGGAATTGTGATTTTATCTTCTCCAATGTAGGAAATTCATAGTTGAACCAGTGAGCGGTATTGCCATCTCGAGTAATTCCGCTTGAATGCGTTAATAAATGTTGAATTCTAATGTGTTCGAGTTGTTTATCTTTTGCTGATTGAACCCAAGGTAAATATTTCGAGATTTTATCATCAATGGATAACTTTCCCTCATGATACAGCATCATTATTGCAGTTGCTGTAAATAATTTCGAATGAGAGGCAATCCTAAATAAATGGTGATCTGTTAATTTAATTTTCTTTTCAAGATTGGCATATCCGTATTCTTTTTTAAAAATCAATTCATCTTCAATGGCAATTCCTACTACAAGTCCAGGAATTTCCTTAATGTATACTTGATAATCTAACCAATTATCAATTAAATGAAGAGAAGATTTTACTAACTCTTTTTTAACCATGATAAGATAAAATTGTCATATAATTTATTTAAGAATTATCTTTTAAGTTCGAGTTCTTCATTGGATTAAAAAACGTTGGTATTCTAATGAGTTTAAGGCTAAATTATTAAAAAAAAGAGATTTGAAATTAATCTACAATATTAGATTGATATTTGTAAATTTAATTCAAAAACAAAAAAGATGGATT
This sequence comes from Promethearchaeia archaeon, assembly GCA_029856445.1. Lineage (GTDB taxonomy): Archaea > Asgardarchaeota > Lokiarchaeia > Sigyniarchaeales > SOKP01 > Loki-b32. Next base: position 6,478 of record JAHQWY010000093.1, on the reverse strand, counting down.
AAAATATCAAAATAAAATTAAAAGAATAATATTACTCCTGGTATTTTTCTATAAGTTCCTCAATTTCCGCTTGGATAACTTCTGGTTTCTTAGCAGTCTTACATTAGATCTTAATGAGGATTACTCTCGAATTCTCGTCCATGTAATATCCGTTTATGGTACTATTTAATTTGAAATTTTTAGGTGTAATAGATTATGTCATACAAGTTGTAGATGCATAACGATAAAAAAAAAGCCATATTTTTAAAATTTAATACATATATTTTTATATCAAAACTATCGATAGAAATGTTCCTCTAAGTTCTATATCCTAGATCCATCATCATACCATATACCACAGTAACCATAAATTTGATAAGAGTCTGATATATTTGGGAATCTTCATCAACATCAATTTCGACTCTCGGAATAGCAATTGGTGTTAACTTGTCAAAAATATATTTAGTTTCTGGTTTTTCACGATAGAGTTTAATAATTCTTTGTCTAAAATCTTTTGTAATATATTCATTGTCATCAATTATCGCATGAACATTTTCTAAACCTGAGACGAATCCAAAATGAGCGAATCCTCCACTAAATGGGGTTAATTCTTTTATTTTTTTTAATGAGGTCATATAATTTTTATAATTAAAATCTGGGGCGGCAGAACTAGGTAAAGTTTCTAGTTTTTTTGAATGATTAAGAGATCCTAAAGCCTCTCCAAAGTAAATGAAATCTACAGAATCGTTTTTTATAAATAAAGGAGAAATGTGACCTGGAGCATGCCCTGGAGTTTCTAAGATTGCTAGACCCACTTCAGAATCATTTAAAGTGAAAGTATCAATAATATTAGACGATTCTCCTTCTTTTTTATAATATTCATCAGAATTTATGATTTTAAATGCATCTTCTTCTATTTTTCTTAATTTTCCCATCAATATAGGCCAAGTTTCTCTTGAACGTACGAAATGCTGTTCATTCTCAAAATTATTAAGCATATTCATAGTTTCAAGACTCGAAATTATCTTCAACCTTGGATTATATTTCTTAATTTCATCGTAAAGCTTCCATAAACCCCCTGAATGGTCAAAATGATGGTGGGACGCAATAACATATTTGACAGAATCCAATGAAATATTATTTTCTTTCATATAGCGTAATAGTTTTCGTACATCTTTTGAGGTTCCACAATCAATTATCACCACCCCGTTGTTAAATTCTGCTAAGAAAACTGAGAAGGTGTTTGGGAATCCATGTTGCTTTATATCAATCAGATGTAAATATTCATTAACTTTTCCTGGATTTCGTTCAATTCCAAACATGGCAATTTGCCTTTTTTTTGCTATTATTAAAATAACAACAATTAAAATTCAAGTATTCAAGAAAATATTTTTTATTAAAAACTTTTATACTTTTTTGTGATGTAAAAGAAAAAGCTATAAATATACCCACAGTTATTATTCTTAAATATATTATTTTATTCTCCATCTTTATTTATTCATCTTTTTCTCTAACTTGGTTTAATATTTTAGTGAGATTCATTTGGAAGTAAACTTTTTTTATAAAATTTCTAATTTAATCTTCATAAATATAGATGACTCTTCAATTTAAAAACACTGGCGTGTTCAGACCTTTAAACAGCTATTAAGGTTTAAATTGATATATGATCGACTACCTGATTGGAGACTTGAAGAAAAAAGACGTGGAGAATAAACTTTACGCTAAATTTTGATTTCTACTATAACCAAAAATAAATTATAAAAAATAAATTGGATAAAAAAAAATTACTCTTGGAATTTTTCTAGAAGTTCCTCAATTTCTGCTTGAATCACTTCCGGTTTCTTTGCTGTTTCACCAGCTATTGCTAGCTGTCTTTCTATTATTGGACGATGTAAAGTATTCATAGCACAGAACGGGACCTCACGTACTTTTGAAGGATCCTCCGGATCGATAACACCGTAATGAACAAGACATCTACATACTCTATCTAAATCAAAATTATAGCTATCTTGGAAATGCATACTTGAAATCATTAGATTACGGTCATTGAAGAATTTCCCCGCTGATTTCAAATTTGGAGCCATTACTAATCGAGCAAATGCTTGATATGTCTTACTAGTAAGAATTTTTTGTGGACTTTTAATATATCTTGCTGCTCCCGCAAAGAAATATGCCTTCATAATTTGTCGATAACCCAAGCTAGTCATGTCATCAATAAAATTACCAATTTTGGAAGCAAGCTGTCCGAAATCACTTAGATTAATGCCTTTTAATAATCCAGTAGGTTTTGGAACTTCCTGTTTTTCAACCATATCCCAGACTTGATTAGCCCATCGAATCAATCCTTCAGCATCAAAGAAGTGTTCTATGGGTTCCCACTCATCTTTGTCATTAATAACGCATATAGTAGCAAAACCACAATCTGCGTGGCTTGTCATGCTGAATGGTGGTACATCATCAAACCAAGCTAATAATTTTGTAAATTTCGCTGTGAATGCTATGGGATAAAACTTGGTAACTGATCCGTTCGTATATTTATTAATTGCTTCTTTTAAATCAGAAGTGGTATATCTAATATCCATTAGTTCTTCGAAACTAATGCGTCCAGTTAATGAAACTGGTTGGAAAATAACACCTGATACCACATCACAATTATCTTTAGCAAAATCTAGTATTCTTCCAATTTCATGATCATTGACGCCTTTAGCGATAACTGGGACTAACATAATACCATAAAATCCAAGTTTTCGTGCATTTTCAATAACTTTCTTTTTAAGAGGCCATAAATTCACCCCTCTAATCTTTTTCCATACTTCAGGTTCATCAGTAGCATCAAATTGGAGATAACAAGCATCCATTCCAGCATCCATACATTCTTTCATAAATTCAAGTGATTTCCCAAATCGGACTCCGTTGGTGGTTACCATAATTTCTGTAAATCCTAATTCCTTACCTTTCCGAATTATTTTAGGAAGATCATCCCTTACTGTAGGTTCTCCTCCAGAGAGCTGGAGTAAAACTGCGGGGATTGGTTCCATGGATCTAAAATGTTCCATAATTCGGACGAGTTCTTCGAATGTAGGTTCTACTACATAACCTTTTGCGCTTGCATTAGCGAAACAAATAGGGCAAGCCAGATTACAACGATTAGTGATATCGATTAAACAAATATTTGGGGCACTTTTATGATTGGAGCATAAACCACAATCATATGGGCATCCTTTATTTATTTGCTTAATACCGGAGGATACATATTCGGGTTGAGTACTGTTATTTACAGTAGAACCAATTTCATCTGTTATTGTCTGTTGCCATTTATATTCTTCAGGATTGATTGACAGTTTATCTTTAAATAATCCATGCTCCTTACAAGTCTTAACCATCATTACCCAATTTGTTTCGGGGTCAACGATTATTTCGGCAGGAATGTGTTTCATACAATCAGGGCAAAGGCTAGTCGTTGTTCGGATTATTTCATACTCTTGTTTTTCTCTTTTAGTAGTTTGAGTCTCAAGCTCAGTCATATGAATCAATTATATATTGAATTATTTAATTAAATTAGTATTTTAATAAATGTTTAAATCATTTAAATTTTATAATAATATCTATAGTATTATCGATATTATTAAAAAAGGACAAAATTTTTAATAAATTTGAAAATCTGTTTCCCTATTTTTTTTATTTAACGTTAAATAAGAAGAATTTAAAAATGTTTACATGATTGTATAATCTTTTTATGCGAAAATGTTACAAAGCAATGAATCTTTCTCTTCTCTAATTTTAAAAGGTGCCTCCTGCCAACGGACGCAATAGGCGTCAAAAAATACAATAGGGGGAGGAGGGCGAAATCAGAGTGTAAAAATTTACACTACCAAAAGACAAAAATCCAGGGTGTAGGCAGGAGGCATGTTAGTTTTTAATTTATTTTTCAATTTTTTGATTTAAATATTTATATATATATAGATATTTTATTTTAATGTAAAATTTTCATCCTAAAGGTATTATATGATTAAAAACTTATAAATAAAATCTATGATCTTAATAACAGCTTATTTAAATTGATGAACACTGATAGTTAATAGTATTAATTATATAATGCATTATTTCAGTTTAATGATTGATATCTAGTAATTTTTAAATTATCATGTCAAGGAAAAGAAAGGAACAAACTGTTGGAAGACCAGAACCTGAATTTAAGTTTACTATCTACACAGCAATCTGGATCATTATAGGATTTATTTCTTCTTGGATAAACATGGTAATTATTTTAGATACTATGCAGATTTGGTCATACTTAACAGTAATTTTCACCACAATTATCCCTGGAGTGATAATTGGATTAAAAGATAGATATTGGGGTTATGGATATATGGGAGGATTTGCTATTGCAGGTATCCCATTTTTAATTCTAGTAGATCTTTTTGTCGGAGGTTATGTATTTGCCACTACATTATTTATTTTCATAATAGTAATGCTCATCTTTTGGTTAGGTTGGAGATCTATTGGTGCGATTAAACGGGTAGAAGAATAATAAAAAAAATTTTTATTAAATTTATACTAAAATTAATTTCTTACATTTAATGCAAAGTTTTGCTTCCTGACTTGCTTTTTCAGCACATTCCATGCAATAATTTATTTTACAGCTAGGACAAGTATAAATTTTACCTCGAATCTCACCTTTATGCAGAAGACAGAAGTTTTCATTTATTTTGATAGATGGCGGGAGAACTGGGGGAGGGGGAACTTTTTTGTTATTCATTAAATCACAAATTCAGTATTTTCTGGGTTATGAATATTGTTAGAAAGTATTAAAAAATAAAGTGTTTATTAAAGAAAAAATAAACCTATGAGAGTGAAGGAATATCTTCGATATGGACGTCTATTACATTTGCTACAGACATAAACTTTTCTTGAATATTATCGATTGTTAATTCGCCTGAATCAATTATATCTCCGATTAAATAAGTTTCATAGAAGCATTTCTCCATTTCGTAGCAGAGACCGGTGGTATGAAGGATCTCTTTGCTTAAATTTAATTCATTTAATACATTTGATATACCTTTAACGAGATCGGGGGAAAATTCTTTTAGTTTAATAAGTATTTTTTTAATATTTCTTTTTTGTGTTGGAAAGCAACTAATTTTAACCACATCTTCCCTTGAAATAAAGATCAACAAATAATAAGGAGAATTCATAATTTCTTCTTTAATTTCAGTAGGAAAAATCGGGTTGGTATTTAATTCATTATTAGTTAGAATTAAGCCTACTGATATCTTATTTTTTTGCACAGAATTGTTGGTTTCCATAATAATCAAAAACTATGGGGTAATTAAGGGTAATATTTTAGAAAACTATATAAATTTTTATGATTTTTTTGGATTTTTTTCTAGGTGTTATTCGAGTAATATAAAGATAATATTTGCATTTTATATTTAAGTTAATTTCTGGTTATTTGATATGTCTTTCTAATAAAATTTATTCACAAGGTTTTTATTTCGAGTATAAAATATGTCTTTCCATGATAAAATAAATAGAAATTATGGTTTTAGTTTAGAAAAAATCAATCCTCAAGAAAATCTCTTTCATGCAATCTACCTCTTGGATTATGAAACTGGTGCTTTACTTGTTAGTAATAGGTTCTCAAATAACTTAAGTTTTTTAAAAGATGACTTAATTTGTAGCTTTTTGAATGCAATAAACTTATTTATCAATGAATTGAAAGAGGGGGTGAATGAAGAACTTCAAGAAATTAATTTTAGGGATACCAGAATATTATATGAAAGGGAGGGACGTCTATTAGTTATAGCTATTACTAAAAAGAATGATCTTCAAATGGAAAGGGGAATTATTAGAGAAATTCTTGAGGATTTCTATTATCGATTCAAGAATGATATTAATAATTTCAATGGTTCAATTTCTCCAGCCATTTTAGGTTATAAAAAAAGACTAGAATGTATGAATTTAAACTCAGTATTCAAATTCAATACAAGGTTTTAAATCCTTTATTTAGAAATTAGGTTTCATTGTCATCTTTTTTAAATTTTTCAACTTCAGTTTCAAATTTTTCAACGATATGTTCCGCATCTTTTTTTATGTCTATTTGTTTCTCTACTACTTCTTTTTTTTCTTCAACTTCTTTTGCTCTTTTTTCAATAGTGCTGGAAATTTTTTCAGCAGTACCAGGTATGTCAGGATGTAGCTCCTTTAAATGGGTTGCGGTGTCTCTTTGACGATCTATCAAAAATGCTTTTTCTTTAATGGATTTCTCAATTTGATGTGCTGTAGCTTCTATATCTGGATGAATTCCTACTCGTTGAGCTGTGGTTTCTTTTTGTCTATCTATCATAAATGCCTTTTCACTGATAGATTTTTCAATCTTTTCTGCTGTACCTTCTATATCAGGATGAATGTCTACTCGTTTAGCAAGATCAGCTTTTTGTCTGTCAATCATAAAGGCTTTTTCTCCGAGAGACTTTTCAATTTTTTCCCCTGTCCCCCC
>JAHQWY010000092.1 GCA_029856445.1 Promethearchaeia archaeon | reverse complement strand
CTAAGTTTATTTTTATTTTGTTTTGAATATAAATTTAGTATTAATTTTGATATCGATGCTTCAAATGCTCAGAAAAAGATTACTCAATTTATAGTGAATTATGTTTTGTTCGATAATTTAACTGGTTTGCTTTTTATCTATTTAATTTGGATTTTAGTGTCATTTATTCCTATATTCTTATATAATAATTATAAAAAAGCCTATTCAATGAATATAATGACTTTCTTCTTTCCAAATTTTTTTGGATTCATTTTTCTAAAACGTTATTCACATGAATATTTTAGTTCCAAATTCTCTTTTCATCTTCTACATTCAATTCTGCTAATTATTTTTATAATCATGATTTCTATAGGAGGAACTTTGACTTTAAATAAGATTATAAAAGGTAAAGCTGAAGAAAGAATAGAAGATTTGCATGTAGTTATAAGTAATATTAAATCAAAATGTCCTAATTGTGGAACAGAATTTAATTCAACACCTATTTATTGTTATAATTGTAATACAAGATTAATAATAAAGAGTGAAGAAAATGTCGGAATCAAATGATATTAATCAATCATTAGATTTATTGTTTAAACCAAAAAATGTTGTGATATTAAGAGTAGGTGGAGCAATTGAACCTATGGTAAAGGGATTTAAAAGGCAGGGATTTGATCTAGAAAGCTTATATTTAATTTCTCCGAAAGAAGAAACCTTCTTAGGAGTTAAATGTTATAAATCTATTGATGAAATTCCAGCAGAGGAAATTGATCTTTTAATATTATCTATTAGAAGGGACCTTCTTGTTCAAACTCTGCAAGAGGTTCTTTCAAAAAAGAAAGTGAATTTCATCCACATATTTACTGCGGGAACAGGTGAGTTTGATAAAAAGGGTTCCGAAATTGAATTTAGAATAAAAGAAATATTAGATGATTACAAAAATACAAGGAGTATCGGTCCCAATTGCATGGGGGTTTATAGCCCAAAAGGAAAAACAGCGTATTATCCTTCATTTCCAGAAGAACATGGGAATATTGGTTTGATTTTTCAATCGGGAGATTTACATTCAAAGATGATCAAATTTGGTTCTCGGAGATATAACCTTCGATTTTCAACTGGAGTAAGTATTGGGAATTGTGTTGATATTCAAATTTCTGAGGTTCTACAGTATTTAAATGAAGATGAAGATACAGATGTTATATGTGTATACTTTGAAGGAATTTCACCAATTCATAAGAATGAAGGTAAAAGATTATTCAAAATTTTAAAGGAGATGAAAAAACCAGTTCTATTCATGAGAGGAGGAAAAACTCAAAGAGGTCAAACTGCTGTATTGTCACATACGGGTTCCATGGCAACTAAAAAGAATATTTGGAACGCCGTATTTAAACAAACACCAATAATTGAAGCATCTTCTTCTTTGGATGATTTAATTGATGATACATATTTATTTTCTTCTTATTTCCGCCGATTCAAGGAACTACGAAGAGAAGTTGAATATCCTAGTAATAAAAGAGTTCTAATTATATTATGGTCTGGTGGATTTGGAATCTTAGCAACAGATTTCTTAATAGAGTTAGGGCTTGAAGTTCCTCAATTCAAAGGAAAAACTTTAGAAAAACTTACTAATATCTATCCAATACGAGTAGGTAGTTTGTCTAATCCTTTAGATTTACCTTTTGTAACCTATCAAAAAGAACTTGCTGAGGTGACTAAAGCCGCTGTAAATGAAGATATAAGTTTAGTTATAGTAGAAAGCGATGCCTGGAAAAATATAGAGGGTAAACAATTTAAAGGATACTATAATAACTTGTTAGAGATAAGAGAATATGTGGAAAAACAAAACAAAACAATGATAATAATACAACACAATTATCCTAGTGAATCTCGTAAGATATTTGTTAATATGCTTCTTAAAGATAATTTTCTTGTTTATCCTTCTCTTGAATCTGCAGCTAAATCATTTATAAAACTTTATGAATATGGAAAAAAGATTAAAGGATTTGAGAATAGATGACTTTTAATACCTACTTCTTTTAAAAAACAGGTTTAAAACCATTTTGATGGAAAACAATTTATGCTTTCTTTAATTTTCATATAAAATGCTAGGAGAAATTATAGCAATTTTAGCTGTACTAACATTTGTTGCGTCTAATGTTATTTTTCGTAAAACAGAGCATGAAGCTAGTCCAACTTTCATTAATTTTTTTCGAACTGCCATGGGTACATTAACTTTTATCTTTATAGCTTTATTTTTAAACGAGTTAGACCTTATTTTTCAAATCCCTTGGGAATTGTGGATGTTGTTAATTTTGAGTTTCGTTTTTGGTCAAGTGATTGGGGATACAGCTTATTTTATTGCTCAAGAAAGGTTAGGAACAACTATTGCTCTAGCTATTTCGATGACTTTTCCGCTATTTACATTCATACTTTCTCTAATATTTCTCGATAAACCATTTAAACTCAACTTAATTTTCTCACTTATCCTAATAGGAGTTGGAATCACTATAATTGGCAAATCTAAAATTGATACTCAGAATTCAGATAAGGATAAAAAAAGTATCTCAAAAAAAGCTCTTAAAAAAAGATTTCAAGCCTTATTCGAAAAAGAAGTTGTTAAGGCAATAATTTTTTGTTTTGCAGCATCTTTAGGTTGGGCTGTTGGGGCTGTTATGATTGAATTTGCCACTATCAGAATAGATAAGATTATCCTAGCAGAACAACTTAGTTCTATTATAGGAAATGTAATCCGGTTCCCATTTGCTTTATTGATTCTAAGCTCAATGGTGTGGAGGGAGAATTACTTAAACAGAACTAACAATTTTTCTACTAATACTAAGAAATCTCTCCGTACATGGGTATTGTTAATAGTTGCTTCAATTATAGGAACTTCCCTTGGAGCCTATCTATATACTGAATCCGTACATGTAGCAGGAGCTGATGTAGTGGCATTAATTGCAAGTGCTAGTCCTCTGTTTGCCCTTCCTATGACTTATTTTATAAATAAGGAAACTATCTCTCAATTTGGTTTTATTGGAGTAATTTTAACTATTTGTGGGGTAGTTGTAATTATTCTTTAATTATTAATAGTTTATTCATAATATCGTTTAAATTCATCTAATTCAACTGAAATCTCCTTTAATTCAGAAAGTTCTTCTTTAGTTGGGGGGTTTTCCTCATATATATCATAGAGTTTTAATTTTAGATTTTTTCTAACCTGTCTTTCTAATTTGTTTATCTTCTGTTTAGTTGCGAAATATTTTATCATTTTGAATTTTAGTTTGGTTATTTTTTTTTTCCATTCTTTAGCAAATTCACCTTCTTGGATTTCTTCTAGGATTTCATTCATCTTTTGTTTATAAGGTAGGTTTCTAAAACGTATACCACGACTCATAGCCCCGTACTGACTTGTTTGAGAATGAAAATCTAGTTGTTTGATTAACCCTATGTCTGCCATTTTCTGATATGTATAAGCCATCTCACCACTCATGTACATTTCAATCAATACCACTTCTGCGGGATACCCTGCTTCGATTAAAGTATAAATACTTGAAAGTAATACCCTTCCAAAAGCAGGACCAAAAGCTTGCTCGTTAAATAGATCCAATTCCGCTTCTTGCTTGAAACTAATCATTATAGCACCTTTTTTCAACGTTCCAATGGCTTTAGCTAATGCTAATAAAGTTTGTTTTGCCTGTCCGGATGGATCTTGCTTAACTGCGATGTAACTAAAAAAACCTTCATTCTTGAGAAACTTTTCCCTTACTCCAACACCGATCATTCTCGGTGCTATTAAAATAATGTCAAGATCCTCAGGCGGTTTCAATTGTTTGAACCCTATATTATATCCACTTGCAAATACTAAAACAGAATTAGGTTGGATATAGGCTCTGATTTCTCTTTCGAAGACGTCATTCATTACCTCATCAGGAATAAGAAGAAATATTATGTCTGATATTTCAGTAGCCTCTTTAATTGAATAAACAGGAAAATCATCATTCATAGCTATTCTCCTATATTTATCATTAAGATTCCCAATAATAACTTCTAGACCGGAATCTCTTAAATTGAGCGCTTGGGCACGTCCTTGATTACCATAACCTATAATTGCTATAGTCTTCCCTTCTAAAAATGAAATATCTCCATCTTCTTCATGAAATATATCAACCATTATAAAATTCACTAAAAAAAGGTAATTGGGTTTTTAATAAGAAGAAAGATTACTTATCTTTAATTTATTCGATCGTAATCTAATTTATTTTTGTCTAAAATCTTAATAACTAGCTCTTTAAAAATTTTTCTGATATTACAATTTTCTTTTGAGGATGTTTTGAAAAAATCACTTTCAGCGTGCCGTTTCATAAATCTATCAATAACCAATTTATCTACTCGCGTTTTATCGTCAACGTTTTCAACAAGATCATTTTTAGCGCCGATAAACATCCTTGGAGTTTCCCCATGATTATATTCACCTAATCTTTCATACCACCAATCTAATCTTAATAAGGTTTGAAGATCTACTAAACTAAATACCATAAAAATACCATTAGCACCATTAATATAATATGGAAATAATTTTTTAAACTGCTCCCGACCACCAAAATCCCATATTGAAAGACGAGCAAAATTGTCTTCTCCATTCACTGTAATAGGGAGGTCATAGGAGTAGAATTCGATGCCAAGCGTCTCTTGAGTTTTAATATCAAACATGTCAAAACATAAGCGTTTGGCAATACAGGTCTTTCCTACGCGCTCTTGACCTAAAATTACTATTTTGAAAATATAGATTGGTTTATTCTCATTATACACCTTAAATATTGGTGCTTCTTGTTCTGTCATAAAAAAACTCTAATCCAAATGGTAAAAAATTTTACGATTAATAATTTAAAAGTAAAGTTGAGATTTATAAATTTTGAACATTATTTAAATATAAAATTGATCCCCCACACTAATGATTGTTGTTAATTTGAATAAATCTTTACAATGGATTAAGTTAACTTCGATATTAAATTAATTTTACCCCGTTTATGAATTTCTACATAAGAAGGTTGTATATGTTGCCATGCTCCATCATTTACAATTTCAGTTGGATGGCCATTTATCATTCCGTTATACTGTTCCTTATGATGTGAATGCCCGTATATTAAATGATTGATTTTTGATAAATCATAATCATCATGTTCTAAAAACTTCTTTATCTCACCAAAATAGTAATCAGGCTTGCTAGCATGTTCCCATTTTTTCATCACACGCATATTTGCTTTTATAAGATTAAATTCTAAAATATTCAATTCAGAAAAAAGGGTCTTTTGAGATTCAATAGACACATTTTTCAAGTTAGCTAAATCTTCTACCATTATTTTAAATGACACTGGTTTGATTTTTCTCCCGTTCTTAATTACTTCATTCCAAAAATAATCATATGCCTCCTTTACTTCAATTTTATTCCTAGCAATTAAGGATCTCCATATTTGACCAACAAAAAAGCGATAGATATCGCCATCAAATTGATAACCATGTGTCATCAAACATCTATAATCTTCATGTAATTCAATTCCTTCAATCTTTATTTTGTTAATCGGATTCTCTTCAATTTCTTCGCGTGTATCATATAATAAAAGCATATCCTCGTTATTGCACTTCTTTAATAATATGTATTGACAGTAAATCTCATTATTATCAAACAACTCACTGAAATTACTATTACTAAATCTTCTCAAAAATTTTTCTTTTCGACGTTTGAATTTTTCATCATAATCTCCCGTTACAGGAATTTCGTGATTTCCAAGGACAAATATGAGATTCATAATCTTTTTAATTTCCAATAAAAGAGTAAATATCTCCTGAATTTGCTTCCTTTTTAAAAGCGTTTCAGTAGTATCTGTACATAAATCAACAAAATCTCCTAATATTAAAAGGGTTTTTAATTCAGTCCCATATTTCCCATTAATTATTTTTCTTAAAAATTGAATAAATAAATCTTTTTCACTATCTAAGGAACCCAAATGAATATCAGAAACAACTAAAATTATTGGATTGGTTTCACCCATATTTCAAAATTCTCCTTGAGCAATATTAATTTAATTAAAATTAATTATTATTGATAATATAATTATTTATCTATCTAAAACTAAAAACTCTATAATAAAAAATCCTTCTTAGAAAAATGAATGACATAGATTTATTTAACTTTCTTGTCTTTGAAGCTGATCATCCTTTTTCAGGGTGGGACTTTTCCTATATCAGTGATAGAATAGTAAACGCCCCTTTGACTTGGAGTTATAGTAGTATAATTTTACCTTTAGTAAGAAAGGTTGAATCGCTTCTAGATATGGGAACTGGAGGTGGTGAATTTCTATCATCCCTCGTACCTTTACCTAAACATACTTGTGCTACTGAAAATTTTGAACCGAATATACCTATCGCAAAAAAAAATTTAGGACCTTTAGGTGTGATGCTATTCTCTAGTGTAGATAATGAGAAACTTCCCTTTAAAAATGAAGAATTTAATTTAGTTATTAATCGTCATGAGTTTTACTCTCCTATAGAAGTATATAGAATTCTCAAACCTAATGGAATTTTCATTACACAACAAGTTGGAGATATAAACGATTCAAAACTTAGATTGATCTTAACGGGAAGTGAAAAATCTGAAAATGATACAGAATGGAATTTAGAATATGCTGAAGAAAGATTAAAGGCAATTGGATTTGAAATTTTAGAGAGGCAAGAGAATATTTCATATACACGAATTTTTGATGTTGGAGCCATAGTTTATTATCTTAAAGCAGTTCCTTGGGAATTAGCTGGATTTTCTGTAGAGAAATATTATGATGAATTAATGGAAATTCAATCAATTATCAATGAAAAAGGATACTTAGAATTAGACTCAAATAATCATAGGTTCATTATTAAAGCAAGAAAATTAAAGTAATCTTCCTCATCCATATTAATTTATACACAATTAAATTCTCTATTTATCTCGCTTCAAAGTACTATTACATGAACTTCTAAAACTCTAGTTGACTCAGAAATTTATCTCATAAGAGAATTAGTAAGATTCGGTGATAAAATTTGACCATTTCATGATGAAATTTCTACTTCATGATCATAAAGTGCCCCAAATGATCTCAGATTTTGATCAGATCATATTATTGGATTTTACTAATAAAAAAAAAATTTTTTTTCTATCCTGTTTTTTTTTGTCGATTGGATCTAGTCGATCAAATTGCTCCGTTATCAATAACCAACCAACACATTTATATATAAGAAACAACAATTTAGAATTATAAATACATCATTTTTATCAAAGTATTTAATTATAGTTAAAACAAACTTAAATTAAAAATTAGTGGAGGAATAAAAAAATGGCAGCATTTGCATGGAGTCCATTACGGGCTCTTATGAAAAAAGCCGGAGCAGAAATCGTAAGTCGAGCTGCAGTTGACAAATTAATGGATTATTTAGAAGAATATGCTAAGAGCTTAACTGGTTGCGCGCTTGACATTGCAAAACACTCTGGCAGAAAGAAAGTTACTGCAGCTGACATGAAAATTGCTATCGGTCTAGTATAGCCAATTTAATGTCCCTAACCTATAAATTTTTCATCAATTTTTTTTTTTACTAACTTTTTTTAAAGATATGATATTGTAGTATTCAATAAAGGAGGATTAATTTAGTTTGAATTACGAAGAAGCTATAAAAACCCAATACGGACAATCAGATCTCGATAAAAAAATTCTTGCGGTATTGGTAACTGAAGGTTTGGATACTTCAAAATTGATTCAAGAGGGTTTTGCTCCAATCGAGGAGCTTCATCTCCGTGGAAGCTTGGCAACCATAGAGCTTGCTAGAGAGGCTGGTCTTAATGAAAATATGAAAGTACTTGATATTGGGTGTGGAATTGGGGGCCCTGCTAGAACGATAGCTTCTGAGTTTGGTTGTTATGTGATAGGACTCGATCTTTCTGAAGAGTTTTGCCGTGCTGCTAAATTAATTAATGATAAGGTAGGGTTATGTAATAAAATAGAAATTCGACATGGGAATGCACTTGAGATGCCTTTCAATACAAAAGAATTCGATGTAGTATTTATGCAACATGTCTTAATGAACATTGAAGATAAGAATAGTGTATTTTCTCATATTAATCGTATTCTACGCTCAAAAGGACGTTTGGCACTTTATACAATTTGCGCTGGTCCCAATTCACCTGTATATTTCCCCGTGATATGGGCAAATAATCCTGATATCAACTTTCTTCTCACAGTCAGGGAACTTCGTCAACTCATTAGTAGTAATGGATTTGAAGAACTTTCATGGAAGGATGTTACAAAAAAAATACTTGAAGGGATTGAGCGTGCGAGAAGTAAACCTCGCTCTAAAGTCCTTCGACCAATTAGTCTTAGTTTAATAGTCTCGGATCCATCTACAAAATGGAAGAATATTGTACGCAACCTAAAAGAAGAACGGATTGTGGTAATTCAGGGAATATTTGAAAAGATTTAATATTATTAGAATCAGAACTCTTTGGATTTAAAATTTTTTTATCTTCTGAAAAAAATATTTAAAGAAAAAGTTAAATATTCAGAAATAATATATAGAAAAAATCGATATTTTATGATTTTTAAAAAGAAAAGAAAGGTAAAACTATAATGAAAGCAGCTATAGTTGAAAAAATTGGGAGTGTAAGTATAAAAGATATACCTAAACCATCTCCTGGACATGAAGAGGCTTTAGTTAAAATTTCTACCGCCGGAGTTTGCCACTCAGATTTACATCTTTCTAATGGAGATTGGCCAGTAGCTCAACCACCTTTTGCTATTGGACACGAAGGAATAGGGATAGTAGAAGAATTAGGTCCTGGTGCAGACGCATTTGTCAAGGAAGGTGATAGGGTTATATTAGGTCTTGGTGGTGGAGGAGGTGCATACTGGTGTGGAGCTTGTGAATATTGTCTTTCTGGAAGACCGATGCTGTGCACACGTGGAAAAAATCTTTTTGGGACATTTGGTGAGTATATCTCAATATGGGCAAAAGCAGTGGTAAAACTACCTGAGGAAGTAAGCGATAAAGAAGTCCCATTAGCTTGTGCAGGTTTAACGGCATATAGTGCTGTTAAAAAACTTGTGAGTTTAGGAGTCACACCTGGTAAACCAATCGCAATCATTGGTGCTGCAGGAGGCCTTGGCCATTATGCCGTCCAGATAGCTAAGGCATTCGGATATAAAGTCGTTGGGGTGGATATAGGTGCAGAAAAACTAGAATTTGTCGAAAAATTGGGAGCGGATCATGCAATAGAAGCGAATAAATCTGGGGGTTTTGTTCAAAAGCAGTTTGGGGGTGTATATTCAAGCATTGTTTTTGCATCAAAAATTGCTGGATTACAGCTTGGATTAAGTTTGCTTAGAGCAGGAGGAGTATTGATTTGTGTAGGGTTGCCCGCCTTTAAAGAGGGAATGCTGTCGATAAATCCATTTATGTTTATATTGAGGGGTCTACGTATAGTCGGATCTTATGTAGGGACCGTACAAGAAATGAGAGAATTAGTTCAATTAGCGGCAGATGGAAAAGTAAAAACTCATATAAGCAGAACTGCGAAACTCTCAGAAATAAATCAAGTATTCGAAGAACTTGAGAACGCTAAGTTTGTAGGGAGAGCTATTCTTGAAATCTCTAAGTAGTAATTTAAATATTTCTTCTTTTTTTATTTTTTCTTCTTTTCTATCCGTTTTTTTAAAACGCCTGAGGAAATTCTTGCTCTTTTTTGACCTTTAACAGCCCAGTAACTTTGAGTAGGCGCTTGAGCTGCTTTTTCTTCTTCCATCTCAATTTCTTCTAACTCATCATCTAAATAAGCTAGTCCCTCAGAAAAATCTTCTTCAGCAAACTTCATATTAACTGATTTTAAACGTTTCATTTCACCTAACATTTCATCTCTTAAACTTCTCAATTGTGCTTTTGATTCTTTAGATTTTCCTGCATAATATCCTCCTCCTGCAGCTTGAATATTCATCATTACGTTAAATTTTTGATCATATTTCGATTTAAATTCATTTTCATCTTTAGTCACCTTTACTCGATCATTAATGACTCTCATTCTCTTACGACCATCATTATCAATGTACTCCACTTGAAGTTGCACAGGCACTTCTTCTTTATCAGAAAGTTCTTTAGCGGATTCTAACTCTAAGAATAATTCCCTATCCTCTGTGATCGCCCCTAAGCTTATTTCACTATCTTTAATATCACCTTTAGAACTGTATGCTCCGGTAATATTTTTAATAATAATACTTGGGGGAACAATAACTTTAACCTTAACGTCTCTCCCTATATATCTCATTTGCCTAAGTTCGGAGAAAATTGCTTCCATCTCTTCGCTTGATATTAAATACAATGTTCCTCCAGTCTTATCAGTTAATTTTCCTAAGGTCTGTAACCCCATTTCATTATTATCTCCAGAAGCTGATACTCCTACAACATCAACAATAATTTTATGTTGATTACATAATTCTGCCATATTTTCATAAAACTTCTCAGCTCCAGGACTAGTACCTGATAAATTCCCTATCCCTTGATTTGCTAATCCATCAGTCAGCAAAGTAATCCTTCCTGTATGTTTGAATAATTCAAAAGAGTTAATTGCAAAATATAGGGCGGGTCCCAAGGCTGTCATATCCATCGATCTAAGACCCTCAACCTTCTTTATCCAACCTTCTGCGAATTCTCCTATAGAACCTAAGAACTTTTCCTTTTTTATTGATTTATTCAACTGATCTTTCATTGCTTCTAAAGAAAAGAGCAAATCTCCATCAAATTTAAGAGGATTTTTATCATGTCTTAAATAATAGTAAACTGAACTCTCAAATGCGATTAATAAATATTTTGTAGAAGGAGAATTTATCTTAAAATCTTTTAAAGTTTGAATTAATGATTTTTTGACGGCTTCAATTTTAGCGCCACTCATACTTCCAGAGATATCTAATACAGAAATGTAAAGATCTCCCTCAGTTTTATCCATTTTTGTTATTTTTTCTTCTTTTTTAGATCCTTTCTTTAATGCCTCTATTAAAATAAAATCAATATCATTTGGGAGTTTTTTCTCAATCTTAGATTTGTCTATTGTATTTATTGTCCCGCAGAATTCACATACATAAAAAGAACCCTTTTGAGAATCTACTTGAATTAAATCAGTATCAGTGAAGATAGCACCACAATTA
>JAHQWY010000472.1 GCA_029856445.1 Promethearchaeia archaeon | reverse complement strand
AAAAACATCACTAACGTAATTCCTGCCATCCAAATTGCTGCAATTGGATTAAAAAACGCTACAATCACTATTATTATTACCAGAATTAAAAACCATCTACGACCAATACTTTTAAAAAAAACTACGTACTTTTTTGGCATAATTTCCCAATTTATCGCTTTTAATTATGTTATACTTATAATTGATCGAATAAAAGAATTATTTTTGAATAATTTTTAATATATTTAATAGAAGTAAGTCAGGTATAACCACATAAAGAAGCGTTTCCGGGTTCGGCATGGGACCGGGTATTATCCTTATAAACTATGACCGTAAGCGAACTTACAGTTTGAGGTTTCCCACAGACTTTTTACTGCAGTACTATCCTTCAACGCTTAAGAGTTTAACTTCCGGCGCTTTACTGAATGTTGTGTATTTATGTGGTTATAAGACCACAGAATTACCATTTAATAAGGACGGTTATTTACAACGTAAATACCTTCTTATTAGGTAATAAGTAAATAGAAATAGTAAAGGCTAGTAATTAAACTTTTTCATAGAAAAAGGCAAAATTTAAAAAGAGTAAACTAAGATATGCCCTAGAATATGATATTTCAATTAATCATCCAAAGAGTTGAGTGGTACCAATATTTAATAAATATTTTAATCACAGTTATAGGGAGATTACTTGATTTACTAAGTACACGCTATGTGTCGAGAGAATTAAAACTAGAAACAAATCGATTGGCTAAACGTATTGGATGGAAAGGCATGATTTTAATGCAGATACCAATAGTAATATTGGGGGCACTAGACTTCTATTTTAGTTTCTTTATTTTATGGTGGAGTATATTTCTTTTTGCTAATAATATAGAAGGGAGCTGGTATATAAAAGAAGCTGGAGAAGCAAAATATCATAATGAATTAGAGTCTCGAGTAAAGAAATCTACTATTTGGAAAATTATATTCAGCGAAATTTCATACATTATAAAATTTTCATTAGCAGGGATATTTATAATTATTTTCTTGTTTGTCTACTATGATTTATTAGCTGTATTTTTGATTTCCTTAGCCTTAATCATCCAAGGAATCTTTGGAGCAATTAGTTCAATTTCTTTTCTTATAAATTTAAGGAAAAGTGAACATTTAGGTAAGAATAATTCAAAATAAACTGTGTTTGTTTATTCTACTTTTTCAATTACTCTTGAATATGTTTTTATTCCTTTATATATCATAAAAGTAGAAAATCCTACAACTCCAACAATCACGATTAGAGAAATTGGAAGCATATAATCAACCATACGTTTTGGAATAGTAAATCTAAAATTTTGCTGATAAAAAACATTTGTATTGTTTGCATAATCTCTTATATATATAAAATAAGAATATTTTCCCGGAGATAACCTACCAATGTTAAATGTGAAAACATTTTCATTTTCTTGGATACTATTTGATGATGTATAATATGTATAATTTTCAAAATTATTATTCGAAATGAAAAAATATAAACTTTCTATTCCTGAACGATTATCATAAGCTTCTATTTTGAAATTAATTATGTCTGAAGTTGAGGGATGTTCAGGAAGGCAATTTATTCCAGTTAATTCAGGTTTTATATCATCTATAGAAGAGGTAAAATTGAAATATGAAGGGATTAAGTTATGACCTGTTAATGTTACATTATATAATTCGTTAGCCTGTTTAGGTAACCGGAATTTAGCAATCCCATTAATATCTGCATATGTAGTATAATATTTCCCATCAGATGTTTTAAAATGTACTCTCGCGTATGGAACTATATTGTCGTTAATATCTTTGATTACAACAGAAATGAATCCTCCCTCATAATACAGTTCGTTAAATGGATCCATGGCATTTTTTGGATAATTAGTGTAAATATCAACTTCTGGATCTCCTAAAAGGTTATATGTGAGAATATTTTTACGTTCGAAATCATAAACCGTTGTTCCGGAGCCCTTAGTATAATAATCACTATTTTTATAGGAAACTTTGGAATCGTATAATGCACGTCCTTGTTGAAATTTCTTTTGGTCGAAAAACTCTTCCCAAAATAATTTAGCATTTCCACGATTTACTTTCTCAAGATTTTCATCATCTGGAAAATACCAGGTGATTCTTAATCCACCAATCACACCTATCGCACCGGCATCTATCCTTTTTATTAGGTTTTCTCCTATACTGTTATCATTATAATCATAACTAGATGACGAACAAGTATCAAGGTAAACTAAAGCGGGCATGTGAGTATTTGAACATGAAATAGCATCGTCTGATGTATATCCCGGAGTAGACCCACTTATTACAAATGTTGTGGGATCTCCATGACCCGCCATAATAACTGTTGAATGTCCACTATTAAAATAATAATTGAGAGTTGCTTGAGTAAGATTT
>JAHQWY010000091.1 GCA_029856445.1 Promethearchaeia archaeon | reverse complement strand
AGGACTTGATTTGGTTAATGCCTTGCGCTCCTTTTTTTTAAAAATTCCAAAAGACGTCGGATTTGAAGAGGTCGTAAAGAGGAAAGCTACAGTTACTCCTAATCTTCTTATTAAAGCCCTTTTTTGTTTTATTTTGTTTATTAGCTCAACCATCCTTTTATTAAATTTGGAATTCTCCCTTATTTATAGTCTATTTATTAGTATCGTTTTGGTTGGTGTCCTCATCTACCTATGGTGGAGAGAATTATTATTCCTTACTATGAATAATTCGATAATTAAAAGTACTTATTTTACACCTATAAATCCTTTTAACGATATTGCTTTTTTCCGTTATCGTGGAATATCAGATTCTATCTTTGCTTATATTGACAACAAACTGCTAGTTGGGATAAAAATGTTTAACCTTGCCTTAATCCGACCTCCATCCTATTTTAGAGTTGATAAATTTTTTCAGGGAATTATGAATCAAAAAGTATCATTTGGCTATACTTGTATAAATTCTCCTATATCTTTTGAAATATTTTATAGAAAATATCTTGATTATTTAAATCTTAAGACATTTAGGACCCTCTTATTTTCTAATTGGAGAGTACAGACCAAATTAGATGGAATTAATTGGCTAGCGATGCGTTCTGGAATATGGCAGAGTTTTCTTATGCTTTCTGCGATTGAATTTAAGTATTGCGAATCGCTTTCAGGAGAAATAATCGAGCTTTTAGAAGAACAATTACACCTAAAAGCTCTCAAATTGTATTATGCATTCAATTCTCATTTCTTTAACTGTGATGTCGTACAACTCAGAAGTCAACCACTTTTTTCAGGCATCGTTTCTACTCTGGTTAAAAACAAAGATCATACCTTAAATGGTACCCATCTTAATTATCTTATAATTCAAGGCAAATTTCTTACCCTACTTATCGAAATAGTGGATGAGTTGAAAAAAGGAATTACCTCTCGCATTGCCTCTGAATTTAACACACCTTTAACCTTAAAAAATAGTATTGTCATAGGAGATACCATAAACACAGAGATACTCGAAAAAGAGATTCCTTTTGGATTTACTGAAGAACAACTCAAAAATTTACTCATTGTAAATGGTACCTATTCGAGTAGAGAACTTTTGGCGATGAAAATCGTCTCACAGTTAGTCGAAAAAAACAAGCCATCATTAATTTTTGATTTTCGCGGATCCTGGTCGAGACTACTCAAACAATTTCAAGACACTCCTTTTGAAAATGAGTTCCTTTATTTTAAACTCGGTACTGCTTTTAATTTAGATCCGCTGAAGTCAGATATCCCCTACGACCCCGACAATCTAGAGCTTATGGACTATATTTTTGATGCATATGCGTTAGCCTTTCAGAAACCAAAGTACGCCATTGACATTATAAGGAATGCAGTTCAACAAAATCCAGAGCTAGATTTAAGTTCCTTCAACATTCAGTTAATCAATCAAAATAAATGGGAGAATCCTGCAAGTGATACACTACTTGCATTGTTTCGCGACCTTAAT
This sequence comes from Promethearchaeia archaeon, assembly GCA_029856445.1. GTDB lineage: Archaea > Asgardarchaeota > Lokiarchaeia > Sigyniarchaeales > SOKP01 > Loki-b32. The sequence continues at coordinate 9,744 of JAHQWY010000091.1, read as the reverse complement.
CCCCAAGACTTAGCATACTTACATATTTCACCTCTCAAAACTGCGCATAATGCCATCACTTTTCAAGATTTCATTAAAAACAATAAAACAGTAATTATTGATCTTTCAATTATCATAGATTTACCGAAATTAGTGTTTGTAACGTTTATTATCATCTCAAAAATTATCCATTTTCTCAAACGACACTCAGGATATGTGGAAAAATATATTTTCATCCCCCATATTGATATGTTCTTTAGAACTAATGTTATTGAGCGGAATAATGATTATGGGATGATATACAAATTTTTAGATCCACTCATCTATAAAGGATTTGGATTTCTTTTTGGAGCAAACCAGATGTATTATCTCCATCCAAATATGGTAAAATATTTTGAAAATATCGTTACTTTTAGAACCACTGATAAACGCGATATTGGAGCATTAATTACTAGGATGAATCTACAGGTAATGCATGGTACTGGGATATACTCACGTAGTAGAAATGAGGTATATCAAACTCAATATCTGGAAAATATGAAAAGTGATGAAGCGATTGTGAAACGATCAGATATTTATCAAGCCTTTCCTGTTTGTTTTGATTGGGAAGACTTAAAAAACCAGTACATTTTGAATAATGAGGAAATAATCGAATATATGGATAAACAGGGGTACAATTTACGCGATACAGAGAGAGTTATCTTAGAACAGATAAAAAAAACTATATTTGAAAAAGATTTAGGAATTTATGGAGGCTATTTAGCTGAAATAAAAAAATTTCTTGAATCAGTTTCTACGTTAGATCAAATTGGGAACCTTTATGAGAAAAAGTTAAAGAAAGAGTTGAAAACTATCCTCTATCCCAAGGCTTCACGATATTATAAGGATAAAGCAGACATAAAAAAATGCAGGGATGAGATATTTAGCATCTTGATCCGACATGGTTATATTGTAGAGAATCATCCCAAAACAGCAAGCGGTTCAGAATCACTGAGAACATCCTATTCAGTAGGAACTCAATATCAAAAAGCATTGGAAGATGAATATGAGACAAATCAAGCTTATATACTTGAACCAATTCAGAATGAATCTGCTACTTTCTTTTCGTTTTTAGAAGAATCGCCGCAGGTACAGCAAACAAGAAAGTTTTTCATCGAAGAAATGAATTTAAAAAGAGCAATTATGCGAGAGTTTAGCAACTTTAACTATGAAGCGTTTATTATTCACCATTACATAAAAAATAAGGATTTTAAAAACGCGGCAAAATTAGAGCATAATTTTATTCAAAGATTTTTTACGGAAATATATAAACATTACTTTAATTCTGATGAAGTGGTTACTCTTGCCAATTTGAATAATTTTATTGAGCAAATATGCACAGATTCTAAGATTTCTTTCACTAAGAAAGAGATCCATACATATATAGAACAATTTCGAACGATTAATTTTGATGATCAGGATATTGAATTAAAATCAAAGGAACTTTCAAGACGTTTGTTCGTATTTATTAGTAAACTTTATTCCTACATCTATAAAGAAATTGAGGAGGATTATAATGAGTAATAAAAATGATGGTCAGCAGCAAATTCTCTCGGAGATGGTCGAAAAAATTTTATTTAACGAAAAAGAACTCGAAATTTTAAGGGAATTAATTAATAAGGTCGGGAGAGGAAGTACTGATCCAAAACAATTGAGGACAGCGATAATTGAGAATCGGGAAATTATCAAAAATAAAATTCTAAATCTTTTTCCCTTTTATCATAAACAAATATCCTACCAACGGCAGATTGATAATTTTGCTGAAAGAGATGTATCATTAGAAAAAATAAAAGAACTGGAAGAAAAAAATGAACTTCTTAGAAAGGTAGGCGAATGGATGGTGTCCACTCGTAAAACATTAGAAGAAGAATCCAATATCTGACCTTGGTGTCACCCTTTCTTTCCCTATATAAAGGAAAAATCCGCTATTTTTTTGTTTAAATATGTATAGTAGAGTAATTTTTAAGTTCTAAGGAAATGTGAGAACAGAAAGATTAATCAAGAAAAATACAATGTTGTCAAAACAACTTTGCAGCGAAAATGTGGTTTCACTACGAGAACTATTTCCAAGTTTCACTCATGAATTTTTAGAATCTTTTAAAAGTATGGTTGATACTGAGATCCGAAAGGAGATGCATCTTGATTTCGAAATTTCCGAACGAGAGCATCAACATAAAATAAGTCCTATTTTGCGATTGGCGCGACCAGAAGATGCAAAGGAAATTACAGATATATACAAAGAATTGTATAATGGAACTTATCCTTATAAAGAAATGGAAGATGTAAGAGAAGTTAGAAAACTTATCGAAGATCCTCAGGTACAATGGATCATTTTTCAAGATCCCTCCTATCATATTGCTGGATGTATAACATTTGTCTTAAATTTTGAGAATAAACGTGGTTATATCCGAGGTTTTATGTTAAAAAAAGAATACCAAGGATACATTGATATTACAAAAGCGATGATTGGTTCGATGCTGGGGATGATCCAGAAATTCCAGAATAAAATTTATAATTGGTATGTGGAAAATCGTACTGCTCATGCAAGATCTCAATATTCCATGTGGGTATGTGGAATTGCTCCTGTTGCCTTTTATCCCAATAAAGATGTGTTTTTTGGAAAAGTAGAATCTGATCTCATGCAAATCCTTTATGATGAAAGATCACTCAACACACTTCGAGACCAAGAATGCCCAAAAATCATACCTGATGTCGAGTCCTGTTTTCAATATTCCAGCAAGCGTTATAATTTAGGAACTTGCATTATTGAAGCCCCTGAGATCCACCTAGAACCATCAAAGCTTCGGACAGTAAGGAAAAACATTCATAAACATATTTCAAAAGATAAATTTGGGTATGAAACGATTACCTTCACTTTAAAAAATTCTGAATCATATTTCCAGTTCATTTATACCCCTCAAGTACAAAATTTTGAGAAGACAAGTTATAAAGTGAAAAGTCTTGAGGAACTTCACGTGTTTGTAGATGAATTTATTAAGTGTCGTAGAGAGCTAGCTGTAAGATATTGCGAGGTTTTCGTTTCCGCCTATAAACCAGAGCATCAACAGATTTTTTATAATGCTGGTTTATCCTCAAAAGGTTATATACCAAGCTGGAAATATTCAAATGGGGTGTTTAAAGATCAAATCCTATTCAGCATTTTTGATGGAACTATAACTCAAGATATACAATTAATACATGATGGGCAAGAATTATTACAGTCATTGAACCTTCCATATAGATATAAGTATAATTAAGCCACTGATAACTTTTTTTTACTACCTAGGGAAAGAATTATTCACAGGATAAGTACACTCTCCGCATTAAAATTAAAAAGGTTTTTTAAGATGACGCTTTTGGTACTCATGATTGCTTATTTGTCACTTCTCTTTATCAGCCTTCTAGTTGCATTAGAATATGATTTTAATATAATAACACATACCATTAGTGATCTTGGTAATTCATTATCTACTCCTATTCCCTTTCTGTTTGATTGGGCATGTGTTATCGCAGGGATAATTACTATTCCCTATAACTTCTTCATTAGAAAATCGGTGATTTATAAACCTGCTGGAAGCTCATTGAAAGCAAAAATATTACATAGCTCATCATTTATTGGGATATCGTGTGGGATAATTGGTGGATTTGGTTATATTTGTGTAGGGGTATTCAGCTTAGAGAGAGCAGGACCAAATGGAACGTTCCACGGAGTATGTGCCGCATTTGCTTTTTTCGGATTCGTATTCTCAATCTTATGCTTTTGTCTCCATGCAGTGCTAAGACACGCTTACATTACTAAAGGATTTGGTATCTGTGGTGTTATTATTCCTTCAGTGCTTTTTATGTTAAATTTCATATTTAACATACCATTATTAGAATGGTTGTTACTCTTTTCAATCCTCATCCATATATGCCCTCTAAATTATTGGGCTGTAATTAAGTAAAACATTTCTTCTTCTAACATCTTTTTAATAAACAATTATTAAGAAATTAAATAAAAGGAAAACAGGAAAAAATTATTAGGCAATTTCACACTTTTCTAAGAACACATGTTTTTGATGTGATGATGGTTTAAAATAGTTTTTCCAGGCAGGGTAAATCTCTCGTGCTATAGTTTGATATAATTTAAGAGTTCTTCTAAACGCCCTTTTGTTTTTCTCGTGAATTTTTACTAAATTTTTCATAACTTGGTAATAGTTTGTAATCATTGGACCGCATTCCGCTTCCATATGCATATAAATCCGATACATAAGAGGCCACATATCATCAAATCCTACTTCAAAGTAATCATGTCGGAATGGTTGGAATCCATGCATAACTCTAAAATCATGAGGAATATTTATGAATCTATCCTCATCAAGAATTTTTTTCCACATTGAAGTACCAGGATAAATTTTTAAATTTTGTATATCCCACCATGAAGATTTTAGCTCAGAATATTTGTCAATTTCGTCCCAGATCATATCTTCATTTTGCCATGGATATCCTACTATGTAAGAAGTGTAGATATTGATTCCATACTCACGATATTTTTGCATAAGTTCTTCGTAATTTATTCCATTATTTTTGTTATAATCATGAGTAAAGTTTTCTATACCAAAATGCAGCAATTCAAATCTCAATGCTGAATGACTCAGTCTGTCTAAATCAAGTCCTTTTAACGAGTTAGACGTGGTAGCACCGATTATGGGATAATCTCCTTTTTCATCTTCAAACAACTCAAAGAGCTCATACCACCAATATTTATTAATAATGGCAGTAGGTTCGGCTAAATGGATAACAAAATCTCTATTTCCATTTGAGTTTCTGAAATCTAATAATACCTTATGCACTACTTCAGGTTCGACAAGTTCTCCAGAACATTTACCATCATAAATAGTATAAGTGGCACAAAAATCGCATTGATGCGGGCATCCGGTTTTAGTAATTAAGAGAAGATGCTTTCTTTTAAAGGAATTGTTCTTAAAGTATATCGTGAAATCATACGGACTCGAAGCTATATTATAAGGAGTATTGAGATCTTCTTCAAATAATTCTCTTAAAAAAGGAACACCTCTTCCTTTACAGATGTAATCTACATACTCTTCTAGTTCGACATGATGAGCGCCCACATTTCCTGCTATGATTTTTATATGGGGAAATTTCTCACGAACCATTTTAACACAGCGAAGAAAATTAGAAAAATCATTAGAACGAACACTGCATCCTAAATGAGTATAATTCCCGGTTGATAAGTGATATATCAGTTTTTCTGCGGTACATCTTCCTTGTATGATAATTACGGGAGTTTTAAGGTTTTGTTTGATGTATTGTCCTGTAATATTAGAAGCAGAATCCGTGCCCTTTGTATATGTGTATGCATCAGGATGCTTTTCAAACTGATTGAAAATCTCTGGTTTAATCCATTTTGTATGCTGAGGATAATATTTATATAAGAAAGATACAAATTTTGGCGGATCTCTTAGAACGATGTTAGTACTGTTCATACCCAAATAAAATTCTGCAAATAAAAGTCGATTTTTCATACTCATTAATTTTGACTAGTATATATAAAGAAAAAAATAGAAAAAAAAATTAAGCTGGTGAAGGTGTTGAGGGTTTGATTCTTCTTTTTTTCCTAAATATATCTATATTCTGAAAAATCTGTTCTTTATTCGGATCTTGCTCTAACTGTTCATGAATATGTTCTAGCATTTCATTTTGAGTTACTCCGATTTTTTCAAGAAACTGGTTCACTTCTTTTTGTTTAAACTTATTCTCAAGAATTAAGGGAGCGGAAATTTTTAGTGTCCTTAACCATTTCTTCCTGACTTCTGGATTTTGACGTACAAGTTCAGCGTATTGATATGCATATAAAATACCTCCATAACGATTAAAATCATAGAAAGTTGCTGCATGAACGACATTACAGTTAGTTAGTAGGGGATCAGCATGCCCTTTTTTGATCAAATTTTTTGACTCAACCAGTTTAATGATGTCTTGTTCTCTATATTGAATTACATGATAAGGTAGAAGCACTCGAGGGATAGTTCCCTTTTCAATTTCCTCATCAGTTAAATACCATTGCCTATCAAAATCTTCAAAAAAAAATTCTTTTAATAATTCCGGTTTCCACTCTTTAATTACTTCGTCTCGGGGCATCTCATAGAAATATCGAAAGATTTGATCCGGTGAGTAGCCAAATAATACATAATCAATTCCATATTTTATTGCTTCTTTAACTACAATACTATGAATTAAATCGGAGCAATAGTCACAGATATTTCTAGCTAAAAATGTTTCATTTGAATTATGATGAAAAAAATGCCATTTATAGAGCTTGGTAAACGTTCTAGCAGGATCTTCAAGAAAAATGTGATCTACCTCAATTCTATTTAGTGTATCTCTCATGTTATCCTTCGCAATATCAGTCATGAATCCTGTATCAGAGGTAACTGCTAGAGGGGTGAGATGTAAATCGTTTACAAGGTGATCCAAAAGAGCAGTAGAATCTTTTCCACCAGAATATCCAAGTACACAGTCATATGATCTTTTCCCATGATTTTTTTGCATTTCGTTTACAACTGAATTCCAATCTTCTAGAGCTTGATTTCTTCTTTCTTGGTCTATTTCTATTCGCGACCAATTTATATTTTTATGATCAGGATCTGAGCAGAAATCACATAATCCTTGATCATTTAAATGAACTCCTAAGAATCCATTTGGTAATATACATTTTACGCAAATATTTTCATGCTGTATCATATCCCTTTGATCTTGTTGGCAATATTTAAAGAAAAAATTGTGTCTATCTAATTGAAAATTTTTTTTCTTTATATAGAAAGGATGATGTTGATATCAACAAAAAATCAATATTAGAGTTGATTTTCTAATGGTTCAAACCAGTCAACAATTACAAAATAAATATCTTGAAATAAATGACACAAGGGACTTAATAGAAATACAAGAAGCTATATCTTATTTGATTTCTTCACAAGATACTCGTATTAAAGAAAATATCATAAAAGATTTATGTAATTATCTAAAATCTAAATTTATGTTACCGGAATATAAAATCAAAGTTTTTATCGCATATTATGAAGGTGAATCTTGTGGGTTTGTAATTTCTGATTTAAATCCCGAATATAAGAGTTACGGAAGAAAATGTGGAACGTTTGGTTGGTTAAAAGCTGAAAGTCAGGAAGTTTGTGAGATTCTCCTTAAAAACTGTGAAAAATTTGTAAAAGAAAATCGATTACGAAAAATTCGGGGTCCCATTAACTTTCCAAAGAACAAAATGGGATTTGGATTGCAGATTTCAGGGTATGATGAACAATGGTTATATGGAGTTGCTCCGAGTAATAGGAATTCTGAATTGTATGATTTTCTTATAAAATGTGATTATGAACCGGAATCTGAATATAGTTGTATGCATGTTGTTGAAGAGTCCTGGAAAAAAGGCAATAATTTGGATAAAAACCTAATGCTATGTTGTCTTCCTTTAGATGAATTAGAGGCTAAGATGGATGAAATAGTAGAGCTTGCAGGAGACTCATTTAGCTCACTACTCCCAGATACATCTGGAGGTGGAAGAGAAAATGTTGAAGAACTTGTATATTTAGCATCTAATGTCCCAAAGAAATATTTTCGGTACCAACAATTTAATGATCCATTTAAAAGACATAAACACATCCCTGAATTTATAGAAGCCTGGAAAGAAGCTGATCTTGAGAATATGATTACTATGTTTCCAATGGTACTTGAAAGAAAGACCAAAAAACTTATTGGAATTTTAATTGGTGTGCTTGATTTTTATCAATATTGGAGAGGTGAATATATTTCTCGTGTAAACGTTCATACTGCGATGGTAAGAAGAGGATATAATGGAAAAGGTGTATTCTCCTCTTTAAATAACTTTGGTCAAGCAACCAATAGATCTATGAGAGGGGTAACATATTATGAGGGAACAGCTATTTGGACAAAGAATTCAAGGGGTGTAAATAATCAAGAGGCTATGAATACTATTTTCCCTCATTGTAAACCCATTCGAAAACACATTGTATTTGAAAAGCGCATAAAATAGAACGGAATGATGCCTAAATTTTTCTTTACTCTATTCTTTTATTTATATGTTTATGTGTAAACAAATTAGAGTTATTATGTATATTTCAATCGAGTGGTTTAAATATATTTTAAATAATAAAGAGGTATGATATTAAAATCAGAAATAGGAACAGAAGAATTAAAAATTAAAAAACATGTGGATACTTTCTCTAAAGACAAAATATTCAATGAGGATAATGCATATCGAATAACGAAAAGACTTTCTTTCCCTCGATTAATAGGATCGACTGGTGAGAAAAAAGCCTTAGAGATCGTGTTAGATGAATTCAAAAAAGCAGGATATAATCAGATTTATCGAGACAGGTTTAAGACTTCCTTCTTTAATTTGATTGTCTTAAGATATGCATTTATTCCGATGGGAATTTGTTTAGTTTTGTTAGTTTTATCATTTTTTATCAATTACTGGCTGGCTCTGGGCTTATTTCTTTCAAATCTTTATTTGGCTAAAAAAGTTCTTAACTTAGCAACCACAGATAAAATCCATTTGTTAAAAAACAAAGAGAAGAATTATGAGACTGAAAATATATATACCAAATTAAAAAGTAAGAAGTCAAAGGTAAAAGTTGTTTTAATGGCTCATTGGGATTCAAAATCTCAAACTTTTCCTTCATCTATAAGAATTTTTTTATTCCTAATTGCAGGAATAGGGTTTTTCGCAATTCTTTTCCTTTCTCTGATTTTAATAATTATTCAATTAATCTTTCCCTTTGATAGTATTATCCTAAATAACATAATGTTATATTGTAGTGTTATTATTACGATAATTAGCAATTTTAATTATTTCAATAAAACAAAAAATAAATCTCCTGGGGCATATGATAATGCAGCAGCCGTAGGTATTGTTATTGAACTCGCTAGATACTATAAGATTACACCCTTAGATAATATTGATTTAATATTTTTATGTACGAGTTCTGAAGAACTAAACCTAGGGGGGGCAAAACATTTCATTCAAAAATATAAAAATGAGTTTGATAGAAATTCTACTTATTTTATTAACCTTGATCTTATCGGAGGGAATGAAATAATTAGATTAATAACATCGTTTGGCATTCCTAGAAAAGTTTCCTCAAGGAAATTAAATAAGTTATTTTTAAACAGCGCTAATGAATTAAAGATTAAAATAAAGGATATCTATTTGCCCACTGGAGCGTGGTCTGATTATATGCCTATAGTTCAGGAAGGATTTGAAGCCTGTTGGCTTGGATCCCAACCCGGACTAAAATTTGTACATACAAAACATGATGATATGAGTATCGTTTCTAAGGAAGGTATAAAAAACATTATTCATTTATGTGTAAAGGTCATAAATGAGCTAAATTCATAATCTGATATCAATCTTTAAATGAAAAAAATCGGGTATTTTATATAGTTAAAATCAAAAAATCATATGTTTTTTGATCGCTATTTTCACTCAATTCTAACATGAGAGAAGAACTTATTTCTTCTCTTATCAGATTACAAAAAAAATGTTATAAAACGATCTCACAAAAAAAAATTATTAAAAGTTTAAACTTGAGAGATTGTTTTAATAGGCTTTAAAACAATACATATTCTTTCAACACTTTCAATATCAGTTCGAGAACGAAACATTTCTAGTATTGCATCCAATTCATTAGTATC
>JAHQWY010000471.1 GCA_029856445.1 Promethearchaeia archaeon | reverse complement strand
GGAAGTCTAGGAACCATAAGGTATTGGAAGAATAAATATGCCCTATCAAAAGGTTTAGTACAAAGTAAAGAAGAAAAAATGGCTGAAGAAAAAGATCGATCAGATCACCGTTCTGAGATATCGCAAGAAGAGCTTGCTGAAGAATTAAGAAAAGATGCATACGCTGCTTTTGCTGCTTATCAAGGCGATATGGAAAACGGGGGCGTTTTATTAGGGCAGAGTATAGGAATAGTTAACCAAATTGAAAGTGTATCGGATATCATTGAGAGAGTGATAAAAGAAGCAGAAATTGCATTAAGGAAAGCGAACAGTTTTTTTCAATAATTTCTCCTTTTTTATTACATCTTCATTATTTTTTTTAAATTATTTTTCTTTCTTTATCTGTTCTGAAACATTCTTATTTACTTCATTTTTTTCAAGAAATATTTATTAATAATTAAGTGAAATTAAGAATAACATCAAATAAAGTAATGCGGATTACAAATGACAATACCTAGACGAACTAAAAGAATTACTTCAGAATGGCTTAACAATGTTCTCCATATCACAGGATATCTTAAACATATCAATATTAAATCAATTTCGATGGAATCTTGTGGAGAGGGACAAGGATTTCTTGGTGATATCGCAAAACTTAAAATAACTTACGATAAAGAGTCTCATGAATTACCCCCTACTATGATTGTGAAAATGCCACTCTATAGAAGACCAAAAGATTCCACAGTTCCAAATTTTTACGAGAGAGAAATTAGATGCTACGACGAGTTAGTACCAATAAGCCCGATTCGAACCCCAAATCTTATTTATTCCTCTATTGATTCAGAAGCCAGAAGATGTATACTAATCCTTGAAGATTGTTCTCAATATAAGATGATTGACCAGATTGATGGCTTGAATTATGAACAGACGATACAGGTTATAAACTCTATAGCAGATTTTCATGCACGATGGTGGGATGCTCCAGATCTTTTTTCATTTGAGTGGATGCCCAAACATAATGACGATCTGGTTGTAGAGTTCATCGATAACTTCCGTCAAGCTTGGGATTTTTCGAAAAAATCAAAAAATTTTGAATTAATATTTCCAGAAGGGAGTCGAAAGGTTGGAGAGAAGATATATAAACAGTATCCTTGGTTGATTAATAGCATTCCAGATGAAAATTTGACGATTGCTCACTATGATTTACGAGCTGAAAATATCTTTTTCGATTCTGACAACAGTGAAAAACCTGTAATAATCATTGACTGGATGACAGCATCCATTTCAGTTGGGATTCTTGATATAGCATACCTTCTCGCACTTAGTTTAAAAATTGATCTAAGACGAAAAATTGAAAAGGAAATGATTGAATTATATTTGAAACGCTTAGAAGCAAAGGGTATTAGAGGTTTAGAATTTGATTTTATTTGGGAATTCTATTTAAGATCTTTATTAAGTTATGTTTATCTGCCTACCTTGGCTTTTACTACATTGAATAGAGCTGTTCCTAGGACGTTTAAAATACAATCAATGTCGATAAAACGCTTCTTTACTGCAATTATTGATAATGATGCAATAGATATACTTCCTTCCTAAAAATAAACTAAATCAAATGATTCATACTATAATTAAATATATCAAATTTGAAAAGATTAAATCTTTATAAGTGAATAGATTACTAAGGATAAAAAGAGATATAAAAAAATTATATAATATTTCTAAAAACCGCCAAAGAAACTGCTATTAGAACTTAAATTTAACCTTGATGCTCTAGATTTATCTTTAGCTTCCTCTAAGGAATAAACTTCCTCAAAATATCTTGGATTCAAATCACCAAGGTTTTCTTCAACTTTTTCAGCTTTATGGCTTTTCTTTTCAATTACTTTTTCAATTATTTGGGCCATTTTTTTTTCACATTTTTTTTTTTTATATAATTGTATTAGTGTTAAGGTTTAATATATAGTTTAGTGATACAAACCCTAATTGGAGTCTTAGACTTATTTTAGATTACTATTCCTATACTATTAAAAAAATGTCTCTACAACTTATTTAATGAGTTCTAATATTAGTTTAGTGTCCAAGTGATACAATAGATTATATAACTAAAAAATCAAAATATTATTCTAAACAACTACATACATTGGTGTATTCATTATTTAAAAGGTGAAAATAGACATTTTAAGTATAATATTTATTTCACCATGTTGCATCCAATAAGAATTGAAAAAATCTTACTAAATAAAATTAGAGATTTAGTTGCATATATAATAACGAATTGCCCAGAAAGCCATTAATATACCTTTCAATAAGATAGCTATGACAATTAAAATAATCCTTGATTGATTCCATTGTATAGAAATATTGGAGTTTTTTCGTAATTTTACCATTCGAATCTGAATTATAGATGATTTCTCTTGATGTATA
>JAHQWY010000090.1 GCA_029856445.1 Promethearchaeia archaeon | reverse complement strand
GCACAATTTTTCTGAATATACTTTCATTAGACTTCCTAATTCATAATAATCTTCAGGATATAATAAATTGCCCCAATCTTCAATACCTTGATCAAATCCCGCACTTGCAACAAAAATATCAATTCCTTTTAAATTTTGCATATAATCCTCAACTTCTTTAATATAATTGATATGACCACTTGAACTTGGATTCAATATCTTCACCTTAAAACCATCATTCCTATTTGAAAGAATATTAATATTACCATCACCATCATGAAGATCAAAATCTAATATAAAGGCAGAAGATATCTTTCCCTCCGAAAATAGCGTCAATAGACTTATACTTATATTGTTAAAATAACAAAATCCCCAGCAAGAGTCTGCTGAAGCGTGATGACCTGGGGGACGAATTACTGCAAAAGTAGGATGCCCATTATATCCTTCTTCAGCAGCTAAAATTGATCCCCCTGCGGCTAATGCAGCCAATTCATATAATAATGAATCTCTTTTAATATAATTAAAGTGCCTTTCTGTATGAGCTCGTAAAACATCTTCTTTAGTAGCTGGTTTAGGTGTAATAAATTCGAATTCTTTATTTGTAGATAATAACTCAATTATACCTTCTAGACGACCCACTCTGGCAGCAGGGTCCATTGCATAATCTGAATTATAATATCTCTCATGAAATACAATTTTCATTTGATTCATTTTCCTTTTGAATTAAATGATAATAAAAGGAATTGAGAAATAAAATTTGGTTTTTTTTAATAATATTTTAGTAAGAAATTCCACAATATTAGGTAATACTCATATCAAAGTTGATAGAAAATGATAAACTCAAATAATAAGGTTATGAGTTTAAAAAAAGCAATTAGTGATAATGTAAAAGATAGTGATGAATTAGTACTCGGAAATTATACACTTTCGATGTGTGTCGCATTAGCATCGGAAGTAATCAGACAGAAAAAGAAACATCTGACTGTGTATTCACAATCCAGTCACATAGATCTTGAATATTTAGCTGGAGCGGATTGTATAGACAAAATAATTACCAATTTTATATCTGTAATTGGTGGAACTGGTTGTGTGATTCGAAGAATGCAAAGAGGAGATATTGAAGTAGAAGAATATTCAAATTTTCAATATAATGCACGTCTTCAGGCGGGGATGTACGGATTTTCTTTCATGCCTGTACTTGAAGGTGCTATTGATACAGATCTTTTCAGAAAAAGGACATTTATGGGAGAAAATAAATTTAAGATTATTAAGTGCCCATACACAGGAAAAGATATTCTTACGGTGCCTGCTGCAAATCCTGATGTATGCATAATACATGTACAAAGAGCGGATAAATATGGAAATGCTCAATATTGGGGAGCAATGGGGAGTGTTCAAGCCGCTGCACTTGCAAGTAAAAGAATTGTTGTATCATGTGAAGAGATTGTAGACCATGAAGTTATTCAGTCAAGTCCTCACAATACTATCATTCCGGCTTATAGAACCAATGCTGTTGTTGAAGCTGTATTTGGGGCACATCCAACTCCAGTAGCAGGATACTATCGAGATGATTCTTTCTTCAACAATTGGGCTTTTGGTTTAATGATGTCAGATGAAGGAATAAAAAGATGGTTGGACGAATGGGTTTATGGATGTGAAGATCACCCTGCTTATTTGCAAAAATATGAGGAATATTATGGAAAACATATGTTAAATTCACTCAAATCTAAACCATTTTATTCAACGCCAGTGAATTACGGAGATCCTCAGCCAACCTGGGATAAAAATGGTGTAAATGCAATATTGGGAATAAAATATGAAGACATCGAGAAAATTATGGAAAAGGAGGGAATTTTTCATGAGTAAGAGATATTCGATTGAGGAATTACTAAATATTTCAATAGCACGAGAAATATGTGACTATGAGAATGTTGTTATTGGTGCAGGTATTCCCGTAACAGCCTGTGTATTAGCAAAGGGTTTACATGCCAAAAATGCGAATTTAATTACAGAATCTGGTATGATCGGATTTGATCCATTGATTCCTTTAATTGGGATTGCAGATGTAGAGGCTTGTAGGGGATTTTCTTATTCAACCGATATGTTTTCTATTTTTACAACTCATACATATCGTGGTTTTGTGGATTCTTGCTTCTTAGGTGTTGGACAGGTAGATAAATATGGAAATGTTAATTCAACTGTGATAGGAGATTATTATAATTTTAAAAGACGACTTCCAGGTTCAGGGGGTGCTTCAGATTTCATTTCTTATGCCAAACGGACGGTATTAACCTTAAATAGAGGTGAATTTGTGGAAAAGCTTGATTACTTAACCTCTCCAGGATATTTAGATGGGGGTGATAGTAGGGATGATTCAGGTCATTTCTTGAAAGGAAGTGGTCCATGTGCTCTCATTAGTAGAAAAGGTATTTTCAAGTTTGATCTTGGGAGTAAAGAAATGTATCTTACTCATAATCATCCTGGAATTTCCATTGAAGAAATTAGAAAAGATATCCCATGGAAATTAAAAATCTCTGCAGATTTAACAGAAACAGAACCTCCAAGCGATGAAGAATTAGAATTCATGAGAAGATTTAATCCTTCTAGATCAATTGGATTAAGAGCAACTAGAAGGTACATAAATAGGAAAAAATATCCGACTCTTACAAAAAAAGGGGTCGCATTTCTAGAAGAATTAAGAAAATTATTCTTTTCATAATCTATTACTAAGTATTTCAATCATATCTTTAGTCATCGAGGATAAGTCATATGTAGGATTCCAATCCCATTCTTCACGAGCTAGGGAATCATCAATAGTTTTAGGCCATGAATCAGCAATCTCTTGCCTAAAATCTGGCTTATATTCAATTTCAAACTCCGGAATATGTTTCTTAATTTCCGTTGCGAGTTCACCAGCTGAAAAACTCATACCAGTAATATTATAAACCCGTCTTTTTAATCTAGAATTTTTTGCCTCTAACAAATCAACCATGCATTTAAGGCAATCAGGTTGATACATCATAGGTAGTACTGTATCTTCTTTTAGAAAACAAGTATATTTCTTGTTCTTAATAGCTTCATAAAAGATTTCCACAGCATAATCAGTAGTTCCGCCCCCAGGTAACGTTTCACTACTAATAATTCCTGGTAATCTCATTGATCTAACATCCAAATTATATTTCTTATAATAATATTCAGCTAGCAACTCTCCTGCTACTTTGGTTATTCCATACATTGTAGTTGGCTGCAATACAGTAGTATTAGGGGTATTATCTCTCGGAGTTGTAGGACCAAATGCTGCAATAGAACTTGGCCAAATTATTCTATCAACCCCATAACTTCGTCCAACCTCTAAAACATTGATTAATCCGTTAATATTAATATCCCACGCAGTTTGAGGAATTTTTTCTCCTTTTGCTGAAAGGATTGATGCCATGTGAAAAACAGCATCGATTTCATATTTAGATAAAACTTCTGATAAATTATTCCTCTCTAAAACGTCTAAATAAATTACTGGACCTGAATTTTTAATAACTTCTGGAAGTGGAGTTTTTCTTCCAGTTGCGATAACATTTTCATTTCCATATTTTTTCCTTAGAAAAGGTACTAATTCACTCCCTATTTGTCCCGCTGCGCCTATAACCAGAATTCTTCTCATTTTTATCAGATTTTAGCATATTAAGTTAATAGTATAATTCATAATTTACTCCATAAAAAAAGGTTTATTCATAATTTTCCCACTTTTTACCCTCTCGTTATAATGAGAAAACTAATATAGTTTTCAGAATACCAATAACTATAAATTCCTAACTTGTTGCAAAAAATTTAAGGTGATATAATGAAAAGAGATCCTGTTGCATTTCTTAAAGAGGATATGATTGAATTAAGAAAAAATAACTTAGAGTGGATTATTAGATATTTAGAAGACGGATCTAAACCCCATTCTACTGTTGATGGTAAAGACGTACTAATGTTAAATACCAATAATTATCTTGGTCTCGCAACTCATCCGAAAATTATACAAGCTGCTATAGATGCTACAAAAAAATATGGTGCTGGTGCTGGAGCAGTTCCAGTTATAGCAGGAAGTTTTGATTTAACAAGAGAGTTTCAAGAAAAATTTGCCAAATTTAAAGAAGTAGAAGCCTCTCTTTTATGTCAAACGGGGTTCGCAGTTAATTCAGGATTAATCCCTATGTTAGTAGGAAAACCTGATATTGTAGTGTCGGATGAATTAAATCATGGATCTATTATCGATGGTGTACGTTTGTCTGGAGCAAAAAGAATAATTTATAAGCACAATGATGTTGATGATTTAGAAAAGCAACTGAAAGAAGCAGAAAAGGAGGGAGCAAGACGGATTTGTATAATAACCGATGGTGTGTTTTCAATGGATGGGGATATGGCACCCTTACCAGGAATTGCAAAGGTAGCAGAAGATTTCGGAGCTATGATTTTTGTTGATGACTGCCATGGTGAAGGCGTTTTAGGTGAAGGAAGAGGAATTGTAGCTCATTTTAATTTGCAGGGAAAAGTTCATGTAGAGGGAGGATCAATGAGTAAAGGTTTTGGTGTTTTTGGTGGTACTGTTGCTGGTTCAAAAGATTTAATAGAGTTTTGTGCGAATAAAAGTAGAACCTATCTCCTTAGTACAGCACATCCACCAGGTGTGGTCGCTGCTAATATAGCATCTATTGAAGTGGTAGAAAGTGAGCCACAACACGTACAGAGAGTCTGGGATAATACAAATTACTTTAAAAAGGAAGTACAAAGTATGGGGTATAATACAGGAAATTCAGAAACACCAATCATTCCATTAATAATCGGTGATCCAGGTAAAGCTCAAGAATTAGCCAGAGTTCTCTTTGAAGAAGAGAATATATATGGAACTCCAATTGTATTTCCTATGGTCGCACGAGAACTTTCGAGAATTAGAGTTCAGATGAATGCGTTGTTAACAAAAGAAGACTTAGACATGGCATTAAGTGCTATAGAAAAAGTTGGTAAAAAATTAAAAATAATTTAAATTATATTTTTATTTCATTTTCCGTGTTCTTTGCAGTATTCATAATGGTTTACATAAAATCATTTTTACTCTTAATGCATCAAATAAACTAGTAGGTGCAGGTTTAATAATACATACTGTATCTGCACCTCGTCCAGTTCCTCCAATGCAAATAATGTCTTTTTCAATATTATCTATTAAACCAGCATCAACAGCCATAACAGCAATTTCCATACATACTTTCATCCCTTGACTAAAATTTGTACGAAGATATTTAGCTAATAATTCAATAGGACCCCATTGTTTTAATGACATTCTCATACTCCTTTCTGGACCAGCAAAAGCATGAGTACCAATAAAAAATTTCAATCCTTTATTTTTTAAATCAGCTATTTTTTCTTCCGGAAATTCTTGTCTTTTATTTACACCCATAAAATAATAAGAATGCGTTATGACTACCAAATTACATTCATTTGGGTTAAAAAATTGAAGAGATTTTTCTGCTGTTGTACCTGTTGTACTTGCCATCACAATATCCTTAATATCAAATTGATCAGCATATTTTTTAGCAATTTCTAAGGCTTTTTCCGTATTATGAGGACCGCCTTTTTCAAAATACATAACTTCAACATTCATATCTGCCATTTATATCTACCTCTATAAACTATAATTATTAGTTATATCCCTCTATTAAAAAATCATTATGTAATAATATATTTGTTTTCTGGGTCTCAAAAAATAATAGTAAACCAAGTATTTCTACCCTTTCCTTTTATTAAAATAGATTTTCTCTAGAAAATACCATACCTATAGTTTTAAATAGAAAAAAGATTAATTACATTTATTTACTATTTATATAAAAAAAAATAGTAGGATATAAAATGAGTGAAGAACCTCTTACAACTAAAGAAAAGTTTCTATTTGGTTTAAGTTCGTTTCCAGACCAGTTTACTTACCAGATATTCCAATTTTTAATCTTTACTTTCTATTTCACGGTTGTTAAAATACCGACTCTAATGATGCTCACAGCTTATATTTTATGGGGAATTTGGAATGCTGTAAATGATCCTTTATTAGGAGCATTATCAGAAAGGACAAAGCATAGAGGAAAATGGGGAAAAAGAAAATTTTATCTCATGATTTCTATAATCCCCCTCTGTATAATGATGGTACTGTTATTTACTGTTCCCTTCGATACTAATGATAAATTAGTTGAATTTACTTATTTCTTAATTACTATAATTGTATTTGAGTTCTTTTACACTTTATTCGATGTAAATGTAAATGCCTTATTTCCCGAAATGTTTCCAACAGAGGAAAAGAGAGCTGCTACAAATCTTTTTATCAAAATTACCTTAGTGATTGCTTTGATTTTAGCATCCCTTCTTCCTGGAATAATTGTTCCCAATTTAGTACCTGGTAGCGATCCAGAGATTCCAGATATCAAAGTTAATTACTTTATAATGTCAATCATTGCTGCGATCATAACTATAGCAATATCAATACCGTTTCTTAAATATGGTGTAAAGGAGAAAGTAGAAAGAGTTGAAGACTTTGAAAGGAGACCATCATTCATACAATCACTGAAATTTACACTAAAAAATAAGACTTTTGTCAAATTTGTAATAGCTAACACAATGCTATGGTATTGTTACACTATTTTACCTCTAATTCTGCCAATATATGCCGAACATGTTCTTGAAATAGATAAAGAAGGACCTTTAATCAGTATAGCATTATTAAGTGCATTTTTAGTTGCAGCAATTTGTATGCCTTTACATAGAAAAATTGGTCTTAGAATTGGGATGAGAAATGAACTAATTATATCGATGACAGTTTGGATTGGAACTCTATTTCCTTTCTTTTTGATATCAGGGGCAGAATTTAAGGGTTTATTTATTATTATTACAGCAATACAAGGATTTCCATTAGCAGGTGCTTTTTATCTTGTTGACATTATACATGCAGATATTATAGATGAGGATGCACTTAAATTTGGTGTAAAGCGATCTGCCAGTTATTATGGAATTAACGCTTTTATTCACCGAATTTCAATTATCTTGGTTATAGCAACAGTTATTATAATGTTTGGAAATATTGGTTGGGATAAAGAATATATACCTGTAACAGGTAATCAATCATTAATTGAATTTGGATTAAAAGCTATAATATGGATATTCCCTGCAATAGCTCTTACTATTGGAGTTATCATGATGAGCTGGTATGGTTTACATGGTGAACGTCTAGAAAACATGAGAAAAGAAATTGAAAAACATCCTGAATTAAAACCAGTCTAAATTTTTTTTTCTATTTTTTTTATTATTATTTTCTGTTAATGAATGCAATTTCATTTGTTTTATATCAATTTAAAATTTATATATAAGTAGATTTTAAAGTAATTATATGGAAATCTATAATAAATATTTCAAAAAGTATTATTCAGAATTAATTCTTATTAGTATACTGTTTTTATTCTTTTTCCAGTTGATATCAGGTTTTATTGAGTCAATTTATGCTTTGAACCTTATTGAAGTTGAACTGAATGAGAATATAGCTTCTGCCCTTTTCTTATTAAGTCCAATTATATTAACTATGCCAATATTTAAAAAAGAATTCCCAGATAGGGGATTCGTAATTATCGGAGAAATAATGGTAATCTGTAGGATTTTAGATCCGCTATTTAATACCCAAATTAAAATGGTATTGACTGGTATTGGTGTTTTTTGCTTTATGTTATTCTTCCCTGCTTATCTCCAGTCAAAATCAAAAGGAAACGAAGAAAAAAACAGTTTATTATTAGGAGTTGAATTAAGCATAGGATTAGGAATGTCAATTCTTTTCAGAACTTTAGGTTCTACACTTGATCTGACATACCATTTCTGGTTTTTATGGATTAGTTGGATTCTTGCTGCAGTTGCAGGGATTATGCTGATAAATTTTGTAAATCCTGATCGAATAATAAAAATTTTTGGAGAACAAATTAATTCTCCTAATTCTTCAGACATTCAAGAGAAAAAGGGAAGTAAATGGAAAATTCTCGGCTTGAGTTTTGGTATAACAAGTATTTTGGTGCTAATTTATTTCGCTTTTAGTAGTCCAGTTGTAATTTCAAGATGGACTGAAGGTAATTATACTGCAATTTCAATAGTTACAATTACTGCAATAACAGCTTTAGTTTTTCTTATTGCCTTTAAGCCTGATATAATCAATAAAATTACATTTAGGGGGATTTTGCTCTGGAATGGTCTTTTTGTCCTAATGCTCGTGTTAACCATCGGAATCCATCAAATACCTTTCTTATTTATATCTTCATACCCAGTATATGCACCTACTACTACTTTCTTACATCATATTCCACTCTATATTATGCTTATCCTTTCACCAATAATATTAATAGACTTTACATTGTTAACACGAGAATTATTTAGGAGTAATCCCTCTGTTCGAAAGATTGGAGGAAGTTTTTTTATATCATCAATATATCTTTTGCTAATGATTTTTTCTGCTGTATTTACTATAGTTTGGGATTATGTACCTTATGTTGGACCCTTCTTCAGAGATATGATCTGGTTTGTATTTCTAGTTGTTGGATTGGTAATGATTTTACCAATATTATTAGTCAGAAAGGATTCAATGTTATTTTCAAAACAGTCGAGGAATAAGTTCAAAGCCAAGTTAAAGGTTTCTGGATTAATATTGATTATGTGTATTGGGACTATTTTAGGTGTAGCATTGCTTGAAGTGATAGAAAAAGAAGATGATATAGACAATCCAATACGGATTTTATCTTATAATATTCAGCAAGGTTTCGATGAAAATGGTGATAAAAATTTTGAAGGACAATATGAAATTATAAAAAAGGCTAATGCTTCAATAATAGGGTTACAAGAGTCTGATACTTGTAAAATATCTAGTGGAAATGCAGATATCGTGAGTTATACCAATAATCGATTAAGATACTATTCATACTTTGGTCCAAAGACAGTCACTGGTACTTTTGGTATTGCTCTCTTATCAAGATATCCTATTAAGAACGCTAAAACATTTTATATGGAAAGTGAAGGAGAACAAACAGCAACTATTGAAGCTGAAATAACAATTGGAGCTATTACCTACAATGTATTTGTTACTCATCTTGGGAATTTTATAGACCCAACCATCCCTCCATTTGATAGATCTCAAATAATTCAGCAAGAACAATTATTAGAAAGAATTGGGGCAAAAACAAATGTTATTTTGATGGGAGATTTTAATTTTCAACCTTACACTGAACAGTACAATATTACTATAGTGCACCCTTTAGATGATTGTTGGCAAATCGCAAATTCAACTCTAATTGGTGATGTTCCAAATGATTGGGTGACTCGACTTCCAGCTGAAAGAATAGATCATGTGTTCATATCACCTGATTTGACAACTTTAAGTAGTTATATTGAAGTAACCTATTTCGGCGGTACAGCAGCAGATCATCCTGCGGTATTAACTTCAATTTCAATATAGAATTTTTATTTTCCTTTTTTTTATATTAATTTATAGCTTAAATCTCTATTTTTTATTAAAAACTAAATTAGCTGTTTATTTACAAGGATTTTTTAATGAACAAGGAATCTTTACATAATAACTGTAAACCTTTTAAATATTCATGATAATTTAAACAATAGATATAATAAATATAAAAAGGCGAATTAATAATATGACGTTATGTTTTGTATTAATGAAAGTTAAAGCTGGCTTTGTAGTACCAGTTGTCAACGAATTAGAAAAAATATCAGAAGTAAAAGAAACGTATCCCGTAACAGGAGGTATTGATATCATTACAAAAGTAGAGGGTAAAGATGTAGAGACCATCGCCAAAACTATTTTAGCCAAAATTCATAAAATAGAAGGTATCGACAGAACACAAACTCATATTGTAGTACCGCTTTAAAAATAATTGAAAGGTGTTATAAAATGATAAAAAATAATCAAAATGTAGAATATTCCATGCCACGCCAGTGTGGTTTGTATCCTCCTCCTCCAATCGAATATAAAAAGGCACGCGCTCTCGCATTAGTATTTCAGTGTGTACCTGACAACAAAAAATTCTATTTACCCAAGGAATTAAAGCCTATCGAAGGTAGTCTTGACACTCTTCTTATATTGGAGTATCCTGACACTTCAATCGGTCCTTATAATGAAGCTATCCTTATAATTAGTTGTACATATCAAAATAAACCTGGAGTATTCATTTATAGCATATATGTGGATGATGATGTAGCATTAGCGGCAGGGAGAGAAATATGGGGAATTCCTAAGAAAATAGCTGAAATTAGTTTATCTAAAATCAAAAAAAATAAAATAAATGGAAAGGTTTCAAGAAAAGGAGCTACAATTTTTGATGTAAGTGCTGAAATTTTGGATATTGAACCAGGTTTAAATCCCAGAGATATGTTTGAAAGTATACCTTTTTACAATTTGAAAATAATCCCAGATGTTGCAGATAATACTAAACCAGCACTTCGGCAATTAACTGAGACATCTATAAAAATAGAAAAGGTATATACCCAAAATGGTGTCTTAGTTAATTACTTAAAAAGTCAAAAATCTCAATATGATATTTCACATGAAGTACTTGAGGGTGCAGTTAAGGATTTAGGAGGTTTTTATGCAGAATATGATTTTATATTACCAAATGGGAAGATCTTAGAATAAATGTAAAACAAAAATAATTTATCTTTATTATCGAAATTTCTGATACATATTGAAGACAATTAATCCTACATAACCAAGAGCAGAAAAAACGGTAAACCACTCTAAAATTGGAGTACCTAAGAAGAATACGAATAATAGATTAATCACAGCTACTATTATTCCATATATAGAAATCCATTTAATAAAATCTGGATGGAAATATAAAGTTAAAGATGATAACATTAAGACTGTGAGATTAACATTAAAGAAAACTTCAGACCAAAATACATGTGGAGCTATAAAATCTTCAGAATATATTCCAATCATAATCAATGCAAACCCTGAAAAGCAACCTATACATTGAATTATCCGAATAAAATTTTTATACCAAAATTCATCGGTATACCACTTAATCAACCCGATGAAAAAAGGAAATAAGATTATTCCTGTTAAGATACAACCAAGGTTATAAAGAATTGCTCCATTTGGATTATAGCTGGAATTTCCTAAATCACTTAGCCAATTATCTAATGCACTAAATGGAGGTGGAAATAGAGCTATCGAAGTAAAGGTAAAAATACAATACAATAGGATAACTAGAATTCCCGCATAACAACTTATCGGCCATTTTAATTT
>JAHQWY010000470.1 GCA_029856445.1 Promethearchaeia archaeon | reverse complement strand
GCTTTCCCTGCACTTTTATCAGGTTGAGGTCTGCCTTTTTTCCAGTCTCGAAATCCTTGCCCCGTTTTAGCACCCAATTTTCCTTCATTAAAAAACTGAGTTATTACTTTCCCAGGTGCAAAATCAGGAGAAAGCGTTTCAGAATAATACATTTGCCCATGGTATAATACGTCTATTCCTACATAATCAGCTAAAACTGTCATAGACATAGGTCCTCCCATGGAATCATTATCAAGCTGATCCCATGATTTTCCTTCTTCTACTGCTTTATCAAACACAAAATTTTGATAAATTTGAGCTGGAGCAGTCACTCGATTACAAATAAATCCTGGTCTATCTTTTAAAACCTTTGGAACATATCTTTTTCCTCTAAGACATGGTATAGATTCTGCAAATTCAATACCTATATTCACACTATCATCAGATGAGTTATTACTATATATAACTTCAATTAAACGCATGAGTGGAACAGGATTAAAGAAATGCATTCCTATACATTTATCTGATCTTCCAGAATCTCTTCCAATTTCAGTAATACTCATGGTTGATGTATTTGAAGCTAGAATGCAGTGAGATGGAGAATTTTCACCAGCTGTTTTAAAGACTTCTTTCTTTACATCCATTCTTTCCACAACTGCTTCAATCATAATATCAGCATCCTTAACGGCGGAGGTTAAATCTGTTGATTTTTTACATTTTGCCATTAAACCAGCAGCAGTTGCACCCTCAGGTAAACTTCCTTTGGTTTCCAGCTTTTTCATTCCTTCATCAATTTTATTCCAACCTTTATCAACGAATTCATCTTTTATATCTACAAGTGTAACGTTATAACCAGCAAGTAATGACATTTGGGCAATACCGTGGCCCATTTGGCCAGCACCAACTACTACTACATTTTTTATATCTACCATATTCATTTCTCAACTTTTTTGAGTTTAAAATTAGATTTTTTAATGTTAAAGGTAATTTTTCTAATATTTTATTTTTTTTTAATTTTTGATATTTTATGTTTTAAAAATTAATCCTCAGTGATGCAAAAGAATATTTATTATTATCACTTTCAAGAGTTTGTATTATATAATTCCATAAAATGTGAATTAAAAATACAGAACTTTCAGTTTATTAGCTTTTTAAAATATAAATCAGATTTTTTAAATTTAAATCATTTAATTAATTGTGAGTAATAGAAGGTTATAGATCCGAAAGATAAAAATAGATAAGTCTCTTAAAATACTTATTAATTTTAAGAAATTACCGATGAAACAGACGAGTCTCAAAATAAAAGATTTAATTGGAAGTAGAGAAGCGTTAACTTTTCTTATTGGTGCAGGTTGTTCTGTTGATGCTCCTTCAAAGGTCCCAGACGGGAATATAATAAAAGAAGCATTAGTTAATTATTTTTGTGCAGAATCTGAAATTACAAATATTCTTAAAATAGAAGATCTAAAATTAGAACAATTATTAAATATAATCTGTACTAGTTTTAATGAAGATATTAAAATTTTTGACTTTTTTGGATTATTTAATAAACCTAATCTTCACCATTTTTTCTTAGCAGATTGTATCAAGAAGGGACATTTCGTAATGACTACAAATTTTGATTTTTTAATAGAAAATGCACTTTCCAAAATAGATATTCCACATGAAGAAATATTACCTGTTATTACAGAGGAAGATTTTGTAAATTATTCTAATCCAATTGAGTTATTTAAAAATGGATTTAAGGTAATTTATAAAATCCACTGTTCTGCTAAAAATGTTATAACAGGAGAAGATACACGAAGTTCTTTAATTAAAACAATTAAAGCCTTGGGATCAAATCAAATTAGAAATAGTTTATTTCAAATTAATCCTTTTAAGCTGACGCTTTTACACAATATCTGTAATGGGCGCTCTTTAGTGATAATGGGTTATTCAGGTTTAAATGATTTTGATATAATACCAACACTAAAAGTATTAAAAGATCTTAAAAGAATAATTTGGATAAACCATACGGAGTCAATTCAACCTGGTTACGAAGATGTATACGAGATAATATCAGGTGAGAGTCAATACCCAATTGATATCAGTAATGACTTAATTACAATTGCTGAAAAGCTTCATGAAATCAGCCTTATGCATAATGCAAATAAAATTTACCTTGTAAATGTAAATGTAACGAAGTTGGTTAAAGATTTAATTCAAATTAAACCAAAATTAAGTTCAGAAACAATCTCTATTAGTTTAGTAGATTGGTTAAAAGAGAATAATAAAAATCCAAATATGTTTGAAAAGGTTTTAATTGCATCCAGAATCTATTATGAGTTTGGTTTTTTTAATGAAGCTATGAAATGTTCTGAAATAATGAATCGATTTGCCATTTTAGCAGATGTCAAGTCTTGGAAATCGATAGCTAATGAAGCAATCAC
>JAHQWY010000089.1 GCA_029856445.1 Promethearchaeia archaeon | reverse complement strand
CTTGAGTGTTATTATATGTTCATAAGTATTCATATTACCATTCCCGAATTCGCATTCTCCTTCCTTTCAAGAGATTATCGCTACACCATCAGCACCATTCAGGAAGGCTTCCATAATCAAATGAATTCCTACTCGTCCAGTGCATCTTACTCTAATGAGATGAAAATCTGTAGAATAGGATCTTCTTGTAACGCCTGTTAAATCTGCTGCTGAGTAACCTCACTTATCACAGCCAAAAGCTATGATTTTTCTTGATTCATTATCTTTTGTTTTAGACATTGTTATTTACCTCAAGATTGTTTATTCTTCAATACTTTCAGATATTGTTTCTATTGTTTCAGCTTCACTACAACCAATCCCTTTAATTTCCTGAGTAAACTGGCTATCTCGATAATATTTTAGGTCTATAGCTCTTGCTGGACAAGATGATATACACACACCGCATCCCTTGCATTTTAAATCATCAACTTCAGCAATTTCATTTTCATTCACTATTATTGCTTCATAGGAACATAATTTCTCACATCTATGGCAACCCATGCATAGATCCTCATCTACTTCAGCAATTATTAATTCCTGATTATAAGTGTCATGAGATAAAAGAGTTGAGGCTTTACTTGCGGCTGCTAATGCTGAAGAAACCGAATAAGGAATGTTTTTTGGTCCAGCAGCACATCCTGCAATATAAATCCCGACATCTTTAGTTTCTTGTGGGCTTAAACATCCATGAACTTCCGTTAAGAAACCACCAGGTCCTTTGCTTAATCCCATTACCTCGATCATTTCTTCTGTTCCTTTTGAAGGTATCATTCCTGTTGATAAAACAACTAAATCAGCATCAATTTTCACAATTTCACCTGTTAAAGATGAGTATGCTCGAACCTTTAACTTGTTCGTTTTAGCATTTTCAATTATTTCACCTACTTTTCCCCTAATCATTCGTACACCCGATTCTCTTATTTTCCTATAGTATTCTTCGTTTCCTTTATCTGTTGTTCGAATATCGATATAAAACATAATAACATCCATATCTGGGTATTCTTGCTTGAGTAATTGAGCATTCTTAAGTGCAACATTACAGCAAACGAAGGAACAATATGGATTAGCATTTATATCCCTAGAACCTACACATTGAATCATCACAATTCTTTTGGGAGTTTCTCCATTAGAAACTCTATAAACATGTCCTCCTGTAGGTCCTATAGGGCTTAACAATCTTTCTAGCTCTATTTGTGTAATGACATCGGGATAAAATCCATAATTATATTCATTCGACTCCCAAATTGGATATTCATCCCAACCTGTAGCTATTATTGCTGCTCCTACTTTCACATCAATATATTCTGTTTCTTGTTCAAAATCAATTGCTTCTGCCGGACAAGTTCTTTCACAATTCTTACAGTCAATACAAACAGTTCTATCCATAACAGCTAGTTTAGGTACAGCCTGTGGAAAGGGAATATAAATTGCGGTTCTCTCACCTATACCTCTGTCAAATTCACTAGGAACTTTAACAGGACATTTGGTTGTACATAATCCACATCCTGTACATTTTTTTTCATCAACATATCGAGCATTTTTCCTAATTTTAACGTTATAATCTCCAGGAATTCCGTTAAACTCAACAACATCACTATAGGTAAATAAATTTATATTTGGATGTTTTGAGGCATTTACCATTATTGGTGCTAGAACTCATATTCCACAATCATCAGTGGGATATATTCTGTCTAATTGTGCCATCTTTCCTCCTATAGTAGCTTCCTTTTCAACTAAATAGACTGGGATTCCTTGGTTGGCTAGATCTAATGCTGCATTCATTCCTGCAATTCCTGCACCCACAACTAAAACTGCTTTTTCTACTGGAATTTCTTTTCTTGGTATTGTTTCTAATTCTTTAGCACGATTTATACCTGCCTGTACTAGTCTTATTGCTTTTTCTGTAGCACCTTTCCTATCTTTAGCATGGACAAAAGAACAATGTTCTCGAAGGTTGACCATTTGAAAATAATAAGGACTTAATCCTGCTTCCGCTAAAACCGCTCTATAAGTTGGTTCATGTATTTTTGGTGTGCATGCAGCAACAACTACACGATTTAGATCTAAGTCGAGAATATCATTTCTAATTATATTTTGACCAGGATCGCTACATGTAAAATCATTTACACGAGCTATAACAACATTATTTTTCGCGGCATGCTTTTCTACATAATCTCTTACAGCATCGCAATCAACAGCAGCTCCGATATTTACCCCTCATCTACATATATAAACTCCGATTCTTAGTTCATCCTTGGTCTGTTTATCAGACAATTAATTCACCTTTTTGTAAACGTTCACCTAATCTTTTTTGATAATTTGAAATAATGCAATATATCTAATTGTTTTATGAAATTATTGAAATAATTTATTTTTTCTGATTAGATTTCATAATTACAATTTTAGTAAAAGAATTCAAATTAAAAAGGGCAATTTGGAAATAAATTAGTCGAATAAGATCTTTATAGTCAATATTTCGTAATTGAAATTACTCGTTTAAGGCATTTTTACAATTAAAATAATACAAAGTTTAAAATAAAAAAAAAAGGATTTGATTATTTATTCTTTGAAATGTTTGATTTCTTAGTTATTATTATTAATCCCACTGTTCCTAAAGTAAGAAGAATATATATGATGCTATAACCTGGAATCTGTTGTTTTGGCTTCTTTACAATAGTTATATGCGTTGTTTCTAAGTAATCCAAATTATAATTTGAAAATTGGACGAGAATAAAACCATCATAATCTAATACTACACGATACGGAGTTTCTTCAAGTTGTATTAATACGGAAGTTGTACCATTAATCCATTCATTACTAGAGTGTATTAAACTTGATTCAGAGTTGTAAATATTTATAGGAACTTGTTGTGAATAACTATATTGATTTAAATATTCATTGACATCTTCAATTGTAATATTGATTATCTTACTTCCTGCATTATATATTATACTAGTAAAGTTATATTTTGGAAGATAAGGGTTATCAAACCAAGGAAAAAAGAACCAATCAAGAGAGCACCCTACAACTGTTTCAACTGCATTTTGAAAATCGGTTAAATCTGCTATTTCAAAATAATGCTCTTTGAAGAAATAAGAAAGTCCCTCAATAAATTTGGCATGGGTGATTGTTTGTCGCAATTTTTCAAGAATAGTATTTGTTTTTGTATACCCTAAATACCAGTAATCGGTACCGCTTACAAAGCATTCAGGAATAGATTGATTAATCTTGTTTGGTAATCCATAATCTAGTGAGTAATGTCTGACATCATATAATCCCCAATAATAAGGAGTAAAATAGCCCCATTCTGGGTGCTCAAGATCTAAATACCAATCTGTAAGCCAACATACAATACCTTCATCTAAAAAGCCCCAGTCAACTTCATCAATGCCAACCAGATTGTAAAACCATTGATGAGCTGTTTCATGGGCAATTACTGTTTCAAGATACCCATAAGGATATGTAGCTATATCTGCTGCTGTGGAGACATATACTTGTAGAGGATATTCCATTCCTCCATAATTAGTGTATTCTTGAACAATATTAAATGTAGAGTAGGGATATATACCTAATGTGTTATAAAGTAAATCACCAACAGTTCCCGCGTAAGCTAAAGCATTTCCACTCCACAGCCAATCTGAATGATTAAGAAAATAAGCGGAAACAGTAATGTTAGCATCAGGTATGAAGAATGACTCTACCTCAAAATAATGAGATGCTGAAAAGGTCACCTCTCTTACTGGGAGATGTGGATTGTAATGATAAATGGTTCTTCCTCCAGCTGTCATATTTTCTATTAATTCTCCTGTTGCAGCAACAACCATTTCTTCAGGTACATTAATAATGAAATCATAATATGCCATGTCATAGTAGAAAGGATCACCAGTTAAAAGATAAGGATCTATATTCCAACCATCAAAATTATCATATACACATGGTAATGGATAGCATGCAGCAAACTTAAAAATACGAGAGGAATCAATATCGGTACCATGATCGCTTGCTCGATCTAAACCCCCATCAGGAAGGGTTGTATTGAACGAAATTATAAATGAAGTTCGGTTTCCCGGCTGTAAATTATCGGTTAGATTTACCCGCATTAATTGGGAACTATTAAAAAAATCGAAAGCCAATTCTTCTTTAGGATCCTCCAATGTGGTTACATTTAAAATTTCAATATATCCAGGTCTCTCATAAAATCGCATACCAGAAGCAAAAATATGGAAAGGTATTTGGCTAAAATTTACAGGATCATTATTATAAAAATCTACTGTTAAATTTCCTGCTACCGTCGAAGTATCTTCATCTAGAAAAACCGAAAGATTATAAGATGAGAATTCAACACCAGAGAAATTACCTTGTGAATATTGTTCATAATCTGAAATTAAGGGGTAAGTAAACAAATCGTTCTCTTTATGGAAACTGATAGTTTTAGTTCCATTAATTGAGAATAAGACTCCCGATATGGTTGTACTACTTAATATTCCAATAAATATGTAAACTAAGGTTTTTTGTGAGAATTTCATACATCACTCAGTATGATTTCTTATATAATTTTTATGCATAATAATTGGGAGAAATGCAATATTTCCATTCTATGATAGAATAATTGAAAAATAATTCAAAATTACTAATTTATATGGCACAACAAGAAGAAACTAAGAAAGAAGAATTCGCTAAGGAATTTATGGCAGAAGAAGGTTTGAAGGGTAAAGCCAGAAGAATAAAAATAATGAAAATTATTGAGACTGTTGGTTATGATAAGAGAAAGATCAAGACAGCCTTAGCTCGTTCTACCATCACTGAAAGAATTCACCATGATTAAATAGAATAGGGTTTTTATATGCTTGATATAGAGTTGTTTCGAACAAATGTTGAAAAAATAATTGAATCAGAAAAGAAACGATTTAAGGATCCTTCAAATGCAGAAAAAGTTTTAGAGTATGATATTAAGTGGCGAGATATCCTTCAAAAATTACAGGATTTAAGGAAACAAAGAAATGATATTTCTGCTCAAATCGGGGAATTGAGGAAAAAAGGAGAAAATGAAAAAGCTGAGGAAGCTATAAAAAAATCTAAAGAAATAAAGACAGAAATTGATAAATTAGAAACACAAAGAACTGATTTTTTTGAGCAAAGAGAAAAATATCGCTATGTAGTAGGAAATGTATTACATGATTCAGTACCAATTGGTGAAACTGAAGATGAGAATGAAATTGTAAGAGTTGTTGGTGAAATTCCAAAATTCGGGTTTAAACCACTGTCGCATGTTGATTTAATCTCGATAATAGATGGTGCGGATACAAAAAAGGCATCAGAAATAGCAGGATCAAGATTTTACTACCTTAAAGGAGATCTTGTTTATATGAATTTAGCATTATTACAATTTGCATTAGACAAAATTACTAGCAAGAATTTTATTCCAATGTGGACCCCTTTTTTCACTAAATACGAGATAATGAAAGCCGCAGCAGAATTAGCACAATTCGAAGATTCACTTTATAAAATTGAGGAAGATGATCTATATATGATTGCTACTTCTGAACAGACCTTAGCGGCTTATCATTATGATGAAATAATCGATCCTGAAAAGTTACCATTGAAATATGCAGGAATTTCTTCCTGTTTTCGAAGAGAAGCAGGATCTCATGGTAAAGATACACTAGGAATATTTAGAGTGCATCGATTTGAAAAAGTAGAACAATTTATTTTCAGCAAACCTGAAGAATCATGGCAGTACCACGAAGAGTTATTAGCAAATTCTGAAGAGATTTATAAGGAATTAGAACTTCCATATAGGATTGTTAATGTTGCCTCTGGGGAATTAAATGATAATGCTGCTAAGAAATATGACTTAGAAGTATGGTTTCCTGCTTCAGAAACATATAGAGAATTAGTATCATGCACAAATTGTTTAGATTATCAAGCAAGAAAATTAAAAATCAGAATGGGTTTAGTTGGGAGTGATCAACCAAAGGAAATTGTCCATACTTTAAACTCAACTGCGATTGCTACTTCGCGTACAATTTGTTGTATTTTAGAAAACTATCAACAAGAAGACCATTCAATAGTTGTTCCCAAAGTACTTCAAAAATATATGAATGGCAGAAAGATTATTAAACCAATAAAATAGATATAATTAGAGTATAAAATGATTGAAAAAAATTTAGAGGATTTTGAAGAATTTTATACTGAAAAAATCAATAATATTTTTTCTAAAATAAAAAAAGTTCTAAAGAAGTTAATTTTAGAAATTAGAGAAAATCTAATCGAAATTAAAGTATGTTTGGATCATTTCTTAGAAATTGAAGAGGGAAAAATTGATCAGAAGGCTCAAAAATCACTTCATTTTTTCTCAGATCGAATTAGAAAAGAAATAGATGAGATTGAGGTTCCTGAAGAAGATATAACCTATGATAACACATTGGATTTACTAAATTCGATTAAAAGGTTATTTACAAGCATTAATGAAATTGCGAGAAAGTCGTTACCAAAATTTCAGAAAGAGGTTCAACCTCAAATTAAAGAATTGAACTATATTACTCGCAAATTGGGCAAAAATCAAGCCAATTTAGACGAATTTATGAGAAAGAAATATAATGAAGTAAAAGAGGCTGAATATCTATTAAAAAAATTACCTAAATTATTTTCATTAAAAGAGAATATTGAACATGCTAAAGCAGATTTAGATCAATTTGAAATTGAATTAGAAGAAAGGGAAAAGAAACAAGATGAACTAAATACACAACTTCTAAAACTTGAAAAAAACAACTTATTTAAGGATTTAGAAGTTGAAAAAGATAAATTATTTAAGCTTCAAATGAAAATAAATGATGAAATCGGCTTTAAAAAGGCACTGAAGAAATTTAAATTTGAATTAGAAAAGGGAAATCTTCATATTACCAATATAGATTTAAATTACTTAAGAGATTTCCTTAAAAATCCAATTAAAATACTCGCTTCAGAAAGAAAAGATTTACCTAAATTTACTAGTTTGATGGTACAAGTAAGACATGTATTGGAAGAAAATAAGTTAAATCTTAAAACTGATACGAAACAAAAAACTATTGAACATATCAATGCAATCTTTGATGAGAAAATACTTCAAACTAATATTGAAGAATATTTACAGCTTAAAGAACAAATAAAGTCAATAGAAGAACAAATTCAAACAGCAGGTTTAGCAGAAAAATTAGACCGTTTGAAAAATGACATTTCAAATAATACAATTAAACTAGAACATGCTCAAAATGATTACGCACGAAAAAACAAAGATTATACAAGGTACTTAAATTCTTTAAAAAATGAAAGGGAAGAATTCCAAACGCTTGTTGAGGATAAAATAGGAGAACAGATAAAGCTAAATATTGTTTTTACTTTTTGATATATTATTTTTTTCCTACAATATCGAAAGTGCGATTGTTATTAGCATTTCTTTTCATCAGAGAGAATTTCAGGTTTTTTTTTAGGAATTTAAAAACCTCAGTATTTTTCAAATTAAAAATTTTTAAGTATTCATAAGCCAAAACCAAATCTTGTTTGATGTCAATATCAAAACCAGCTCTAAAAGAATCATATATAATCAGTTTTTCTATTCCTTTATTATTAGCATCGTTCAATAATGCCACTAATGAAGGAGTATTTGGATCTGAAAAAAAAGAGGGTATAATATCAGGTGGATTTCTACCTAATATTGAAACTCCAGCAGAATGAATAGCCGGGCAAACAACTAATTGGTTTTCTTTTACAAGAGTATTAATTTCATAAAAATTTTTTGAATTTATTAAAACTAGATCTAAGAATGTAATAGTTGTTTGGGTAACATCAAATTTTTCAACTGCCAATTTATTGAATTCGCTTATTACATCATCAAAGGATTTTGGGACACCTGATATATCTTCTTTAATGCCAATTAAACCAAAATTTTCTGCGAGTTCTAAAATTTCTGGAGTATAACAATATACAATTTTATGTTCGAAACATCTAACTTCAGTTAAAGTTTTTGCAAGGTCTTTAAACATTGCAATAGTAAATTCTTTAAGTTTTTCCACCGAAAAGCAATCCTTTAGACGGGATTTCGTCCTTGATAGAGGAGCAACAGGAATCAGTAAGGCACTCATAATTTTCGGATGATTGAACACACTGAAAATAAAAGATGAAGTTCTTGAAGATAAAAATAGACTTTAATATTTAAGATTATTTAGTAATTATTTTAAATTATTCAAAATTTGGACAGATAAGCTCTCAAAAGCTTTATCTACATTCTCATTTAATTTTGCAGAGGTTTCAAAATATTGTATTCCTAACTTTTTAAGTTTTTTATTTATCTCTTCTTTATCAATTTTTCTTTCTAAATCCAATTTATTACCTACCAATATATATGGAATATCACCACTTAATTCTTTTAATTTCGATATCCAAAAATCAATATTTTTGAATGATTCAG
Organism: Promethearchaeia archaeon; assembly: GCA_029856445.1. Classification (GTDB taxonomy): domain Archaea; phylum Asgardarchaeota; class Lokiarchaeia; order Sigyniarchaeales; family SOKP01; genus Loki-b32. The sequence goes on along the minus strand of JAHQWY010000089.1, from coordinate 2,811 downwards.
ATTGATCTAAGCTAAAAATAACCATAGCTCCAACAGCTTGAACAAAATAATATTCCGTGGAAAAAAGTGATTGTCTTTGACCGCCAATATCCCAGAAATATAGCTTAAATCCTTTTTCTTTGATATCCTTTTTTAAATTTGGATTTTTTAGATCAAGCATATCAATAATAATGCTTATATCTATTTCTTTTATTAAAAAATTAGCTCCAACAGTTTGTATATATTCTTCACTAAATAAATCATCTACGTAGCGTGCTAAAAGGCTTGTTTTTCCAACTCCCGCATCTCCACACAAAATTACCTTACCTCGATATGACAAACTATATTACCCCCCAATATTTTTCCTTTATTTTAATAGAATTTGATCCTAATTCTTGGCTTATATTAATTATTTTGCTTAAGTAAAATATATATTTTTTTACAAAATTTTGATTAGCTTCTTTATAATAATCTTTATCTTACATATTGCTATTTTTTGGGAGTTAATTGGATTAGTTTACATTGGCTCGTAATAAAGTATTTAAAAAGATGCTCATATCCTATAATTTGTTTTGGAGTACCATTCTCTAACCATAATCCCGAAGTGTATTCTGGTGCTTCTTTTACCTGATCAAGTGTAGTAAGCAAAAATTGGTTATCTACAATCAATAGACCGAAAGGTAATACACTATCTCCTTCAATTGAGTGGATGACAATTGATATTTTTAGTAATTTTTTTATTTCCTCTTTTAAGCTCTCGTTATATTTCAATGCGATAACAATCTGAATATCAGAAGAAAACTTTTTATTCCATAATTCTCGTAAAATCCACTCAAATCCTCCTAATTCATTCATAAGTAAATCAGGAGTTAGAATAAAAAAAATTCTCTCTTTTGCAACATTAATTAGCTCTTTTATTTTTTTTCTAATTTTAGACCTTGAACTTATCGCCCAAACGCGAGGTTCAGTTTCTTCTTTTGAAACCTCAAGTTCAGCAATTACTTTTTCAAGTACTAAAGTATCCTCAATTTTTTGTTTATATTCATCCCGTATTACCTTAAATATTCTCTCTATCGGAATAACTTGGTAATTAGCTCCTCTCTTAATAGGTTCTTTTTGAATAAAGCCCTTCTCTATTAATCTGTTTAAAGAATCATAAACCCTTGCTCTATCTACACCTGAATGTTTGGCAATGTCAGCAGGGCTTAATATCTTATATTTACATAAAGTTAACAGTACTTTTGAATCATTTTTGGTAAAATTTAATGTTTGAAGTGCTTCCTCAATTTCTGATTCGTCTAGTTCATTCATATTTGGTACAAATTACCTTGAAATCTATATTGAAAACATTATTATTTTTTAACTATAATGAAATAGTCAAACATCTTATATTTTAATTTTATTTTTTACAAAAAATTTAGATAAAATAGAGTAGGAGAAGAATATTAAAGTTTAAAGCTTAAATCATTTAATTTTTATCTTAAAAATATTTGAATCTAAGAAATTTAAAAAGTAGTATTTTCATGGTCCAATTAAATTCAATTTAGATTTTTTGAAACTCTGGGTATGATAAAAATTTTACAATGGTTAATAATGGGTTAATTAAATTTCTTTAAGATTTATTGAAATATTAATAAAAGTGAAAAAATGAAAAATTAAGATATAACGCATTTATTTCCGACAAAACTAAAAAATAATTTGTATTAGAAATTAATATCATATTAATAAAACGATCTAATTTTCGAACATAACGATTCGAAAATTTTCTATGAAGAGATTATCGATTCGAATCATAACATTTATATAATAGAAATGTGTAGTAATAATTAATTAACATCTAAATAATAATCCTATAAAAATAAAGTGGAGGAATTAAAATGGCTAAAAAGAAAGCTCCGCCTAAAAAAGCTGAAACTTACATCGCTAAAGCGCCTATTAGAAGATTAATGAAGAAGGAAGGGGCCGATTTGGTTGCGGCTGAAGCTTTAGATAAATTGATTGGCTTCCTTGAGAGTTCTGCGGCAAATGCGACAAAGGAGGCTATTAAGATTTGTAAAGCGGATAAGCGTAAGAGGGTTACTGCCTCGGATATTCGCGCAGCGACAAGATAAATTATACTTCAGATTAAATTTATTAACTTTTTTTTTCTCTTTAATTTAAATTAATAAATTACACAAATTTAATTTTATCTTTTAATTTTTGGAGGAAGGAAAAATTCATATTTCATTCGAAATAATTTTGTATTTATGAATCTATCCAATCTTCTAAGATATTGGAATAAGATCCAAATAATTCGATCATATTTATAGTATTTAATAACTTCATTTAATTTTATGGATTCAAGATTTAACTCGGAAAACTCTTGAGATAAATATTTATTTGTTAGTTTAATCAATGCGGGGATTACATCTGATTTTTGTTCTTTCGAGAAGTTAGCAATAAGATCAATAATGGTAGTGCGAAAATCATAATATCTATTTACAACATTATTCATTATTTTTTGTATAAAATTAATATTTAATATCCATTTTAAGAATGTAGGGACCGTTTTTAATAAAAGTTTCAAGATCCATCGCTTCTTTGCCGTTTATTCGAAAAAAAGGTGGTATTGTATCGATAAAGATTAAATTTGAATGCAAATCTATCTTGGGATTGTTCTTATTAAAATCTTCAATAGCAAAATTAGAGACTTGCGCATCAAACCCTACTTTAATATTCTTATGAGAATAATTGTAAATCCATACTTTTCTCATTTCTTTCAATATTAACAAAACAAGATTTAAAATACTCCTATTGTCTAAATTATGAATAGCTTTATTACCGATTGAGATT
>JAHQWY010000469.1 GCA_029856445.1 Promethearchaeia archaeon | reverse complement strand
CCAGAAATTCAATTTTTTTCTCTCTTCAAATCCTTCCATATAGCGAGCTATTACTGTTTCATTTTCTGTTACTCCTGGAAGTGCAAGGAAAACGCAAATAACGACAACAATAAGTACAATTAATCCAAGTCTGACAAACGAAGCTCTATCACCATATCTTATGATAAATGGGATGAGAATCGCTCCAGATACGACAACACCAGCATTACCGAAAAATCGAATAACTGCGCTTGATTTTCTTCGTATACTCTCCTCCCGAAACATTGTACCAAAGCCCCCAAAATAATGGGTTGTAAAAATTGTGTAAAAAGTATCAAATAGACATGTTATAATTACCATGTAAAAGAATACAGGCCAAGGATTTGATTTTACATCAACATCAGGTGGTAAGAAAAGAAGAAAAAACGATATTGCTAATCCAAAACCTCCGATAATGATCCATGGCTTGCGTACTCCGTATTTGTTGGCCCACTTCATAGGCTTATCAGTTAGATAGCCTAGGAGCGGATCGTTAACCATATTCCATACCGCAAATATTACAAAAGAAAGTCCAACTAAAAGTGTAGCTAGGCCAACTTCGACTTCATAATAGTAGAAGACAACAATATTATAGCTAATTAAAAATATAGTCTCAATAAAAAACGTGAAGCCATAAGATGCCATTTTCCAAGTAGATGGAGCTTCCTCTTCACTTATATTTTCTGTGCTCATTTTTCAATCATTTAATTTAAGCTTTTTTTTTGTAAATTATAACTTAATGCTATTTGGAACAAATCTATATTATAAACTCTAACATTTCTATTCAATTATATCTATTGACATATCTACATAACACTCTTCTTTTTTTTTTGATATATTAACATCAAGAATATCACATCTTATTTCTCTGTCCAATTCGCTGCCAAGGTAACTCTCGATAATACCTGCAATCATATAAAAATGAAAGATATGATCATCTGTCGATTCAAGAAAATCTGAATTAGTAAACCTAAAAAGTCCTCTCTTATTGTTATTCTCATATCTTATCAAATTAACTTGTATGGTATCTTGGAGTACATTTTGTGCATTGAATACTTCTATAAAATAGTCAAAATGCGGTTTGAAATTCTTAATATGTTTTACAGCTTTTCTCCTAGTTTCCTCGTCTTTGAAAAATCTTTTACTATATCTATAGTTAAAATTGTTTTGTAGCTCCCTTCCTATTTCTTTATATTTCTCTTCTTGAAAAGGAAATATTTCTTTAATAGCTTTATACAATGCTTTATACATAGGAATTATGATCTCTCTTGAAATAAAAGTCTTTTTGGTGCTGAAGTATAGCTTATAACGACCAACAGATTTTGTGTAGATTTTATTTGTGGCTTCAAGAACTGCTATATATTTTGATACAGTGTTTTTCGAATAACCCATTTCCTTTGTAATCTCAGTAATTGTGATACCAGATGGATTTTCTCTAATAAATTCTAAAATATTCTTTTTATAATCATTGACGTCAGTAACTTATAATTCACCAAGTTATCAGTTTATGATATTGATTCTTCCGAATCTTTAGCATTAAATTTAAATAAGAATTTATCATATATATATATGATCGATCTGGGTGACCGTGACCGATCACCCATAAAAATAAAATAATTAATGGAGATAAAAAATATGGCATTTGGAAAATATGCAGTAGATTATGAACAAAGGGTCAATTATGACCGTTTACGTAAAGAAAGAGTCCAACGGACAAAGGAGCACATGGAAAAGAATGGTGTTGGTGCCATTTTAACCTTTGATCATGCTAATATCAGGTATCTCACCTCCTATTATGTTACCACTCCCATGCGGAATCTCGAATTGCAATGTGCTTTCATAGCAAAAAATGGTGAACCCATTTTATTCGGAGGAGGAACTCCTTCAGAAGTGGAGAGACGCATGCCTTGGATGGAAGGTCGGATAAAGCCTTCTTTTCCTCCTGCGAAATTAGGAGCAAGAGATGCAAATGATATGTTTGTCAAAACACTCGTTAGGGGCATAATCAAAGAAATGAAGGAACAAGGCGTGGATGATCAACTCCTGGGAATAGATGGAACTCATTTGCAAATGCTTTATGCTGAGGCCTTTGGCAAAAAAAAAATAAAAGTAATTCATGGAAAGCCTACAATGGATGATGCCAGAATGATAAAGACTCAAGATGAGATCGAATTAATGCGTATCACTTGTGCAAATTCCGAGAAGGCATTTGCAGCTATAGTGGATGCGATAAAACCAGGGATTAGAGAATGCGATCTGGTTGGCATAGGCATTAAAGCTCTGTACGAGGAGGGTGATGATCATACAGAAGACTTAGTATGCTGTTCTGGTTATAATACAAACCCATACGGATGGTCATTTACTGACAAGCCTATACGTCCTGGTGATCTA
>JAHQWY010000468.1 GCA_029856445.1 Promethearchaeia archaeon | reverse complement strand
CAAAAGATTATCGGAACCGATAAGGGTTTAGCAAAAATCGGAGATGGAATTGTAAATGTAGCTTATTCAGTAGCAAAATCTATTTTTCTAACAAAAAACAATCCAAATAAAAATTTCACATCTCAATTTTATAAATTAAATTGAGTATGAAATAATTAGACTCTATCGTATATATACTTATAAAGACTAAAATTACACAATTTATAGCTGCGATAGATTTTTATACTATGGTCTTTATAATGGTAATCTTAGGTTTCTAAAAAGAAATTTATCAAAGATATACCAAAGGCTTTTAAGAAAACATTTCTTCATTAATTTTAATCCATAAACTGCAAGTTGTAGTATGAAATCTAAATCCCTTCCAAAGGAATTAGTCCAAGCAAGAGAACTGATGGATCAAGCCAAATTAGATGAAGCTCTTGAGATCATTGAGAAGTTTGAAAATGGTAAATCATTCTCACCCGAAGATCAGCTCTCAGTACTTTTGATAAAAGCTGAAGCTTATCTTTATAAGCAACGAACTAGGAAAGCACTGCAAGCTTACGAAGTTGCTTATCAAATGAGTCAAGATCTCGGGTTATTATCTGAATCTGTCAGCGCACTTATCGGAAAAGCGTATATAGGATTTTTTGGGGATCGCGATAAAGCCAATTCTTACGTTTCAGATGCCGAAGAAAGACTAAAAACTCTTGCAGATGATCCTTCCACAGAGAACCTTAGGAGAAATCTATTATACATAAAATCTTGGATCTTGTATCTTAAAGGTAATGGAAAAGACGCAGCAGAAATAGCACGAGAATGCTTGATATTAACTAAAGAAAAAAACTATGGCAATAAGTTAGATCTTGCAGCAACTTATCTCTTATTAGGACATATAAATTTTTCCCTAGGTAATCGAACCAAGGCTTTAGATTATACAATGAAGAGTTTAGAGTGCAATAAAGAACTCAACCTTGGTGTTGCTATTGCGGATTGCCATTCTTTAATAGCAACTATGCATCTCTTTAAGGGAGATTATGATGAAGCCTTACAGTACTGTAAGCAAAGTATATCAATTGAGGAAATTAGTGGACGTACTAGACTTAATGTATTAAGGGATTTAGCTGTTATTTATTATTACAAGAGTGAACTGAACAAGGTCTTGAAGTACCGACAGCAGGCAGTCAACCTTGCCGAAGAATTAAACATCGTAGATCAATTAATTCTAGCCTTAAATGATTTAGGTTTCTGTTATAGAGTTATTGGAAATATTGATTTAGCAAAAGAAACATTTGAACACTCCTTGACCCTTTCCGAAAAATTGGGTTATTATTTTGAGATGGCTCGCTCTCTCATGGGAATAATTTGGTTATACATTGGGGAAGGATCTCGTGAAGAGGCAAACCGATACTTTTCTCGCTTATCTGAACTCTATGAACAAACTAAGGGTAAGGTTGATATATATAATGAATTTTTATTTTCAAAAGCCAACCTGATGAAAACGAGTCCAAGAATGCGCGATCATGTAGAAGCTCAAGCTTTGTTTAAACAATTAATTGAAAATAATTTTCCCCGTCGTGCCAGCAGGGAAAATTTAGTTTTCGATATGGGACATTTATGCGATCTTTTGTTAGAAGAGTTATCATTGTATAATAATCCTGTTATATTAGATGAGATAACTCCACTCATTACCAAAATGTTAGAAATGGCAGAAGATATGCGGAATTATCATTGGTTGGCTGAAGCTAAATTATTGCAGGCAAAATTAGCGTTAATTCAAACGGATATCGAGGAGGCGAGGAGACTAATGGTAGAAGCACAACGTATTGCTGAAATACATGGTCTCAACTTATTAGCATCGAAGATTTCCAGCGAACACGATAAATTACTAACACAAGTAGACATTTGGGATAAATTTAAGAACAGTAACGCCCCTATGAGAGATCGTATAAAATTGGCATCAACAGAAGGTGTATTAGAACGCCTTCAAGGAGAAAAAGCTGTGGAACTTTCTGAATCGGTTGATGACCAATCAATATTACTTATGATAATAGCAGAAGGAGGTGTTCTTATATTCTCATATCCTTTTTCTGAAGAATGGAAATTCGATGATGAGCTTTTTGGGGGATTCTTAACGGCATTTAACTCTATAAGTGATGAAATTTTTTCTGAAGGCCTTGATCGTGTCAAGTTTAGAACCCAAACGGTTCTCATAGAACAAGTAGCAAACTTCTGAATTTGCTATTTATTTAAGGGACCGACCTATATCGCCCAACAAAAACTAACCAAATTTGTAGAGGAAATGCAAAAAGACACTTCTTTATGGCAGAATCTCGAAAACCATTATAAAACAAGCCAAATCCTTGAATTAAAGGAAAGTCCCCGGCTTGAATCACTTATAGTGGAAGTTTTTATGCTTATTAAATGAAATAAG
>JAHQWY010000467.1 GCA_029856445.1 Promethearchaeia archaeon | reverse complement strand
AATAGAAATAGGCAAAAAACGGGAGGTTAATCTAGTGATCAAACCTCATTTTCAAATGGAAAATCCTTTCGTTGGTCCGATTTTAATAATAGCTGAATTGAATGAAGATTTATTTTTCACCTATGAAATATTTGAACTTTTAAAACCAAATCTAATATCTCCTCCCCCAACACTGGAGATTTCCACAAAAAACCTAAGACCTCCCCTTATTGATCAATCTTTTCCACTTGAAATCCTAATTGAGAATAAAAGTGCAGGAGATGCGCTCAACCTTAATGTAGATGTTGAATTTCCTGAAGAAATCAAAGTAATGAGAGGTACATTAAATAAACAAATATATTCTCTAAGATCAAATGAAAATATAAAATGGGAAATAAATCTCAAACCCACTGAAGCAGGAGATTATATATTTAAAATATCTAGTAAGTTTAATGATCCTGATCAGAATGTTATTGAAGATATAAAAGAATTCCCTTTGTCTATAAAATTGTAGATTTATTCTTTTATATTAATAATGGTTCTTTATGATTATATGTAACTTTTTCACACTTCTCTTTCCCGATTATTATATCATCCTCTAATCTTATTCCCCATTCCCCCTTCCAATATAAACCGGGCTCATTAGTGTATACCATATTTTCAAAGAGTTTAAATTCATCTGATATTTTCCAACTAACTCTAGGACCAATATCGTGGGCAACAAAACCTAACGAATGACCAAGACCGTGGAAGAATAATTTTTCATGATCATAACCTTTTTCTGATAGATATTCGCGACATTTTATAGCAGGAAGATTAGCTGGAGTTTTATCGACAAAATATTTATTTGCAATTTCTTTCGATTCATAAAGATTATTATAAGCATTAAGAAATTCATTAGATGGTTTTTTACCAACCCAGAGAGTCCACGTTATATCAGAACACATCTGATCTATTTTTAATCCTGTATCTATTAATAACACACCTTCTTCGATTTTTTTATTTGAAGTATTATGGTGTGGATCGGCAGAATGAGCTCCTGTTCCTACAATTGAAGGAAATGAAGGTTTTCCGATCTTCATGTATTGATACTCTATTTCTGCTTTAATTTCATTTTCACTCATTCCTTTTTTCACTATATTAGGAATGGTCTCCAATATTTCAAGCGTAGCCTTGCATACATTACGTAGATCTTTTAATTCTTCTTGGTTTTTTACACTTCTTAATCCGTATATTATTGGTGCTGAGGATATAAACTCTGTGTTTGGGGCTAAATCTGTAATAGCCAAGTAGTCACCAACCTTTAAATGATCTGCAAAGGAACTAGATTTATCATTAAAAAGATTCTCACCAAAGTTTAATGCAATTCGAGGTTTATTGAGTAAAGATTTCAATTTTAGTGGAAGTTCTTTTTTAGTACTAAAAGATTTTACTTTAGCATTAATCCCTTTATTCTTCAATGAACGTTCGATCATTGGTGCTTCCATTTCAACAGCAAGAACTTGATGTTCACCATTCGCTGCAATATAAATATAATTAAGAGAAGGAGCATTTACTCCTAATAAAAAATGAGAATGAACATCACTTCCTTCATCAGAAATAATTAACCAACCATCTACATTCAATTCCTTTATTAATTCTTGTGCTCTTTCAAATTTATTCATATTTGCTAACACCAAATCTCATTACTTAATTCTAACTAAATATTAATTTATTTATTTTAATTTTGATTTTTTGTATAGAAATGAATTGTATTTTCTATCCCTTCTACTTAGTTCAGCTTCTTTTTCCAAAATCTCGAATCAATAAAAAAATTAATAATCACGATTTTCTTATATCTGTATATCTTATAAAATTTGGTTGAAATTATGAAACTTAAAGTAAAGGAAATTAATTTTGAAACCGGGAATACGAAAGATGTTGTTTTAAACGTTAAGGATGCACAGGAATTAGGACAAAAAGCTGGTGAACGTGTATTTATTAAAAACCTACAATCTAAATCTATAGAAGATAAGTTTTGGACAGCTATTATACAAATAGATTATTCAAACACTATAGTACAACCTGGTGAGATTGGTATATTTCTAGATATTATACGAGAAAAAAAGAATCTAAAAAATAATGTTCAAATTTCTGTTAAACCAGCAGAACCACCTGAATCATTCAAATATATCCAAAAGAAAATTAAGGGGAACAAGCTGAAAAGCGAAGAAATAAACTCTATCGTCTCTGATGCAGCATCAGGATCATTATCTCGAATTGATCTTGCAGCATTCATTACAGGGGTTTCTATTAATGGAATGGATAAAGAGGAAATGACAGCTTTAACCTTAGCAGAAACTAAAAGTGGAGAAATCTTTTATTTTGGGATGGACGTCTACGATAAGCACAGTACAGAAATTTACAATTCGTAAATTTTGCTGATTGGTGGCGTCCCAGGAAATAAA
>JAHQWY010000466.1 GCA_029856445.1 Promethearchaeia archaeon | reverse complement strand
ATTTCACAATTATTACATATAATACTTTCTGTGATAATACAACCTGCTCCAATCTTTATATCATCCCATAGGACACTTTTTTCAATCTTAGTATCTTCACCAATAATAACATTATGTCCTATAGAGCAGAGTTCCTTAATTTTTACACGATTTTCTAATTGAACAAATTCTCCAAAACAGGCTGGTTTATCGATTATAATATTCTGCCCAGAACTTATTACTCCTTTTACATATATTCCATCATATTCTACTCCATCAGGCAAAATTGGCCATGCATATTTGCGTAGTAAATCCCAATTTGACCATAAATATGTAGTAGAATTTCCTGCATCCATCCAGTAATAATTTCTGACAAATCCATATAAGTCGTACTGATTTTCAAGGAGATAAGGAAATACTTCACCCCCAAAATCCATTAATCCTGATTCATGAAGAATATTACCTATCTCCTTATTAAAACAGTAAATCCCGGTATTTATAATATTAGTGTGAAGAAAGAGATCAGCTCTTTGGGCCATACTAGATACATATAATTCCATGGGTGCAGGTTTTTCTAGAAAGAGATATATTTTGCGATTTTTATCTAATAGAACTACACCGTATTGAGAAGTGTGGCTCTCAACAGTTTTCATTGATATTGTAGCTAAACCCCCCTTTTCTGAGTGAAATTCCATAAAATCTTTCATTGGGAGGTTTGTAACAATATCTGCCATACTAACAACAACCTTTTCAGAGTCGACATGATCCATTAATAATTTATAGGCATCAGCAGTTCCTTTACTGTCTTGTATTTTACATTCTAACTCCACATCTCCTAATCTATCAGGAGTCCAAGTTTTTTCAATATAATCTTTTAAAATTTCTCCTTGGTACGCCAAAGCAAGCACAATATGCTTAATGTCTGCATAAACTAAATGTGCTATCGCATAATCTACCATAGGGACATTAGTAACTTTTACTAATGGTTTTGGAATTAAAGAGGTCAAAGGCATTAATCGTTTACCCTTACCACCAGCTAAGATTATCGCAGACCATTCATGAGTCATTTTAGGTTAAATTTTAACTTGAGGAAGAAAAGACATGAATTCATCAAGAAAACAATCATGATATATAACAGATTCAATAGATATAAATCTAATTTTATTTGATATAAAAAAGTTATTAATTTGGAGTATAAAGAACTGAACTAGTTAATCATTTTAAATACTTTTCTAATGATTCTCTTATTTCTTTTGCCGCGATGTGAGGTAACTTTCGAGCTACACGCATATCTTCTAGAAGCTCCAATCCACCAATTGTTTCATGAGGGATAATATCCGCGAACATATGAAACTTAGCATCATACCCAAATGGACACGAATTAAACAAAATATTTCGATTCTTATCTATATTTATGTCATCTAGGGCTTGGAAAATAATTTTCAATGAATGAGCTAAATCCTCAATTTGATTAATTTTCAATTGTGAAAATCTTCTGATATGTTCATTTGGATGGAGTCTTATATGATAATTCCTTACTGGGCTACCTGTAGTGTAAAAAGTCCAGAATTCAGTTTTCAAAATAATACGATCAGTATTTCCATGTGTGGTTTGACATAAGTGGCAATTTTCCCCCATTTCTTTAAAAGCTTCAAGATATCCTTCTAATCTCAGACCATGACCATCCATATTCAAATCTATATAAGTCTGACTATGAAGTCGAGGTTGAGAGCCACCAACCTTCCTTCCTATATTAAAAAATGGCATTACAGGGATGTCATAATAATCTTTTTCAATTGCTTCTTCAATACAATAGAGAATAGCAGCTTTCATAGAAAGAAAAATTCCTGACAATACATCCTCAGGAATCAAGTTAAAACAGAGGGAGGGATAAAAATGTCGTGAAATTGTAACTAAATTAATCCCTTTCGAAAGCTTCAGATGGGGGGGCAATTTTTCTCTAACTTCTTTTTCAATATCAGGATCCACTATCCGCGCCATTGAAGGGTATCTATTAATTAGGGTTAATGCTTTATTTGCATCTGGTATCTTCTCAATCTGATGAGGTTTCTCTGAAAACGGATTATCTCTTCTAATCTCATCTTGAGTAATAATCATCGTATGTCCATCACCTATTGGCATTCCCCCCTCATCATACATAAGTTTTCCCTCTGTAATAGAGGAAAATACATCATGATATTTTGTTAAAATTTCCGTTGAACAATCAAAAAACTCTTTTTCTTCTTCTATTGTTTTGAAACCTTTAGGTCTTTGACCCCGGATTGGAGAAATATAAGAATAATGACCATAATATCTTGGTCGCTCACCTCGAAGACCAAAGTCCTCTGAAGTAATTTTTACTGTAGAGAGTGGATCCCATCGTTTAATTGGTATTTCATAAATATCCTTAAAATTCTCTTTATTGATTATACCCCACTCCATAAATTTTGGTTTATA
>JAHQWY010000465.1 GCA_029856445.1 Promethearchaeia archaeon | reverse complement strand
GTAAAATTCGATACCAATAAATTCACCATTAATAAAAACAGCTATTCCACATTGATTTTCTATGTTTTCAAAGTTTTTCCATATTTTATTAATTTCCTTGTTAGAACCTTTTGTCATTTCGAGATAACTTTGTGTTGGTGCTGTAGTTGTTGAATAATTCATTTCAGATCTATGAGATTGAATTTCATTCCAAACTGCCCCTTGTCCACCAGCGGAAATTGCTTCAAATGCAACATTAGGATGTAATCGCATTTTAGCAGATTTGAAACCACGACCGCCAGTATAATTCCACCTTGACTGTTCTATACATTTGGCTGGGACTATATACTTCTGATTAACTTGTCCTGGATTTTGCTTGAAAACATTTCGTTTTCCTCCTGCTGGAAGCAGAATTGGTTCCCAAATAGTTCTATCTTGTTTACCACCTTTCACAGTCATTCCAAAAGGAATAAGTATTTGTTTATCGCTTTTATTTATGACTTCCAGTTGATTGACTGTATCAGTTTCAACAATTTCAATTAATTCTAATTCTTCAGCTTCTTTAATACTAATGAAATCAATAAATTTATCAGCCTGAATAATGAGAGGGATAACAGCCATATTCTCATAAATTTGAGGATTTCCCAATTTAAAGTTTGCTAAGGGATCTTCAAACAATTTCATAGCAAATTGAATACTTTCATTTTTCAATATCATTCATCCTCCTTTTTATTATTTTTTATATTTTCCTTCATAGAACCACTCTCCTCTTCATAAAGTGGATCTACAAATTGATTTACTATATTTTTACCATTTTTTGTTAATTCTACCCCGTAGCTGACCTTGAATTTTCCTCCTCCTCCTATACCATTAATCCGAGTTCCTTTCTCTTTTGGAATTTCTTTCTCATCTAATTCCTCTGTATGAGTTCTTATTAGACCACCTCTTTTCAGAGCATTTAAGTGATAATTTATATTTTGTTTTTGAATTCCTATATTATCAGCAAGTTTTTTAGGTCTTTGAGGACTTTCGGAAAGTTCTTTCAAAATATCAGCTCTCACGGGATTCCTAAATACGATACCTACTTTTTCAAAAATTGGTTTTTTCTTTTTTGCTTCTTTCTTTGCCATTTTTATCCACCTTATTTAACTCTGTGAAAAAAGATATCTGTATCAATAAACATGAATTTGCTGAAATCTAATCTGTATAGCATACAACCACACAATGGACAAGTATACTTCTTATTTCTATTTTTCACATTAATTAATCTAAATGTAAATCCACACGTTGGACATGTAATTATCTGGATAGATTCAACTTCATTATTATTAAACTGTATATTCTCTTCTCTCATAACAATCATATTATTCTTTTTACGGTAAAAATGTTTTTTACTGTAAAGATATATATGTACTTGCATATTTAAATGTTTGTAATTTTTTTGGGAAAAATGTAAGTTATTTTATTGGAAATGGCATTTAAGCAATTGAAATCTATATTGAAAAGTAAATATAGTTGATATAAAAAAATGTAATAATTATTTGCTTTGATATCCTAAGGAGAAAGCTTTCAAATTAACATCAATGGCTTTTTTTGGAACAACTCTAGGGATTATTTCCTTTAATTGTTCTATTTTTATTGGAAAATCACTTATTTTGGCCAATGCTCCTAATAAAACCACATTCGAGGTAAGAGGATTACCAGTTTGATGTGCCAGATTTAAAGCATCTACAATAAGAATATTTTTAGTTACTTTATTTAGTTTTTCTAAAATCATTTCGATTGAGGTATATGGTACTTCAGGATTTTTAACTCGCTCATAAGTACTCTGAACTGGGTGCCAAATATAGTTATTTAGAATAATATTTCCATCGGGTTTCAAATATTCTATGTATCTAAGGGTTTCTATTGCTTCCATTCCTAGTAAAACATCCGCTTCTCCATAAGGAATTAAAGGAGAGTATACATTCTCACCAATACGGATATGAGTATAAATCGAACCTGAACGTTGAGCTAAGCCATGGGTTTCTGCTGTTCTAATTCCTAAACCAAACTCAGCACAGGCAAGTCCTAATATATTTGAAACTAACATTAATCCTTGACCGCCAACACCACAAGTCATTATATTATAAGTCATCTCGCACCTCCCTTGCTGTTTGATAATGCTTAATAACATCTGTAGGGGATCGATCCTCATGATTAGTATAAGGACAAATGATTGAACAAACTCCACATCCATCACATAATTCAGGAGAAATATGTGAAGAGTAGCCTTTCCATGTTTTACCTTTTTCATCAATAAATTCTGATGATGTGTTTTCCATTTTTATTGCAGGACAATAGAAATCACGCATACATGTATGACATTTACGACAAATATCTTGATCTACATAATAAGGTTGGATTTTTTCCCCTCTTTTTCTCTTATTTCGATCGTTCCACAAAGCACATGGTCCC
>JAHQWY010000464.1 GCA_029856445.1 Promethearchaeia archaeon | reverse complement strand
CTCAAGGCGTTTTGCCCTTTCAATGCCACTTTTTACTAAAATTTTTGCTTTTTCAGTGGCTTCTTCTTTAGTGTCTGTACACCAAGAACAATGTTCGCGCACATTTACCATTTGAAAATAATAAGGATTTAAATCAGTTTTAGCTATGGTACCTCTGTAGATCACCTCATGTGTACGCGGAGTTCAAGCAGATGCTACAATTCTATTTAAATTCTTTTCTTTAATATCTTCTATAATTTCATTTTGTGCATTATCTGTTCATAGAAATGGATTTTTTTTCGATATTACAATTTCATCTCCAAGGCTCTTAACATAATCAGTTAATTCATCGCAATCTACCTTAGTTCTAATATTTACACCTCATTGACAAGCATAGTATCCAATCCGATGATTTTCGTTATTAATCATTCTATTTTTTCACATCCACCTCGTGCTTTTACAAAATTGTATATTCATAAATTTCAGAGATTTTTATTAGATGATTTTTAAGTTCCAATATTGATCTTTTTGTAACGATCAATATTAAATATTTTTTTTTTAGAATTTATTCATTTTCAATATTTTTAATACTTTCTGTTAATCGATATAATCATTTATTTGTAAAGCGGTTACAACATCGAAACATTTTTGACCAGATTGAAGATTCTTAACTATCTGATTTTTGAAAAGGTCAACGGAAGAGGTAATAATGATCGATCTCTGACATTTAGTTTTTGATTCTTTTCAAAAAAGTCGAAAATATTATTCAAAGTATCGAGAATAGAAACTTAAATATAGTTCATACAATTTTTTTATTTTTCAAAATTTCAATAAATAGTTTTTAATTAGAGGGAATGTAAAGTATTACGATATTCTCTATAATATAATGATTTATGTAAAAGAAACCTTTTCACAACTGGTCTGAACATTGAAATAAATAACCGTGATAGTTCTACTTTTTTTCTCACTTCATTAAAATAATCATCAAGCGTGTGCTGTTGATATTGTAAAAGATCCTGGCTTTTATAAGTTGTCATAAATCCACAATGAAAACCTTTTGTACTAAAAGCTTCAGAAGGTAAAGGAACATTACCTATCCCAAAAATATCCATCATTTCATTGAGATATGCTCTATAAGAGATTCGACATCTTTCACCACCTGCGATATGTAGGATTTCTCCCCATACATTCTCGTTTTCAACTGCATTAGCTAAAGCTAAACCAACATCTTTAGTATCACAAACTTCAATACAAGTGTTTAAAGGCATCTCAAACATAAGTGGATCCATTTGAAGTTTATTAATTGAGACAATATACGTTAAACGGCATATAACCCACTCTAATCCTGAATTTCTAATGAGTTCTTCACACTTAACTTTTTGTTTAGCATACTCATCATCGTCATTAGGATTCAAAGGATCAGTTGGTAGAATTAAGGGATTTTTTGTTCTATCCCCATATATTGCTATTGAAGAGGTAAATATGAGTTTCGGTTTTTGTGGTTGTTTCTTCATAGCTTCAATTATATTTGAGGTCCCTCCAACATTTACAGCCTCAGCAAACCGAGGTTTTTTATCAGCAATGGGGGGTATTATAGCTGCCACATGGATAATAACGTCACATCCTGAGACTACATATTCTACATCATTCGGATTCCTTATATCACCCCAGATTATTTCAACCCGATTCTTAAATTTATGTGCAAGATGACGAGTTCTTTTATTTTTAATATCAAAAACTCTTATTTTATGATTTCTTTTCAATAATTCATTCAAAGTACTTAACCCTACATTACCAAATGCCCCTGTTAATAATATTCTCAAAAATAATTTCACCTTTCTAGAAAAATTAGAATATGTCAGATCTAGATATATCAGTCACTTATTATATAAATTATAGATATATAAATTTTTGGGAAAAGAAAGCTATAGAACACAAAATTAGATTTCGTCGAAATATATATAAATATATATTATAATTCTTTCATATTTATATTGTGGCAAAAAATAATCTAAAATTTAATATAATCATAACTTTTAAATATATAGTTTTATATACTAGTGATGAGGTATATAAGAAATAAAAAGGGTGAAAAAAGCAAAAAAAATGTCGACGAAAGTGATTTATGAGATTATATTAGGCATTATTGGAATCTCTGGTCTGGCTGCATTAGGAGTTGTTCTATTAATCCTGATTGGAATCATGGCTTAATAATCACTTAAAGTTTATGATTTTTCGTTTATGATTTTTCATTAGCTTTCAGATTCTCAATTCTTTGGTCAATCTCTTTTGTTACATTTTGAAGTTTATCAACAATTTTAGATATAACTATTTTTCGTCTTGAAAGAATCCTGAGTTTTTCTTCATTTGTTTTATCAACTAAACTTGAATCATCAAGCAATTCAGGACCAAATAAACTTTCAAAATCATAAGGAACATTTGTATCAGTGATCCCTATTG
>JAHQWY010000463.1 GCA_029856445.1 Promethearchaeia archaeon | reverse complement strand
ATAATTTTGGTAATTCTGGAGGTAACATAGAGTAATCTTCTTCTATTATAGGAAGGATAATATAATTATCAGGGGGATTTCCTATAATCCCTATAGTTAAATCTTTACCTGAAAGAAATTGCTCTATTAATATAGGTTTATCATAACCGAATTTATTGCGAATTTCGGTGACAGCACTTAATAATTCCTCCCCATTATGAACTACAGATTTCTGAGTAATTCCAAAACTTGAATCTCCAAAATTAGGTTTCACAATTGCAGGGAAATATAATGGTAAATCTATAATTTTATCATCAGGTCTTACGTAAATGGCTTCAGGTACAGGTATTTGTAATTCTTTTGCTATACCTCTTACTAAAGACTTATCATAGCAAAAGGCTAGGCACTGAGGACCAGAACCTGTATATGGGATTTTAAGGATTTCTAATATTGCTGGTATATGTAATTCCTTTCTAGCATCATTAAAATAACCCTCATCACACAGATTGAAAACATAATTAGCTTTATCTTTTAAATCTTGTAAGTCTTGGATCAACTTATTATGATTATCTAAATATGTAAATGTATAGCCTTCCAACTCGTTTAGTGCAACCTTTAATTGATCTATTGTATAAAAATCATCATCATCAAAAAGATTTGAAGGTTTTAGCACATCTGGTTTATTAGGGTCTCCAAATATAACCACAACCTTTCGATCTGTTGCTTTCGCTTTTTTTTTGATTTCTGACCATTCCTTCTTGACTAAAGCACTAACTATAATTCTTTTTTCCATCATGCCTAAATCTTGATCTCTCTGGGATTCAGGAGTTATCGTTCCGTGAAATTTTATATCACTAAAGCCAACTTTCTTTAAAAGTTCAGAAATTTGTTCATTTGAATATAATCTTTCGGCATAGAACTGATCCACTAAAACCCCTTTATTCACATGTGTAATTACCTCACGGGATATTAATCTTTGAACATCTAAAGATAAGGATCTCTCACGACAGACGAAAAGATCTTGATCAAGCCATTCCCACGAGCGTGGTTGAAAGTTATTTTTTAAATAACTTCCATCAGTAATGTCAATTAAAACTTTGCCCCAAGGTTTTAGAACTCGATATATTTCTTTAAGAACCTGCACATCATCATTTATAGATTCAAAATATCCAAAACTATTGCCTACAATCATTACAGAATCAAAAAAATCGGAATTATAAGGTAATTTTCGAGCATCTCCTTCTCGAAATCTACAGAAGATCCCATCTTTTTTAGCACTTGATTTAGCTTTTTGAATTAGATATCGCGATCGATCTAAACCGTAAATATTTTCAAATCCTCTTCTACCTAATTCAATAGAATGCCTTCCTTGACCACAACAAAGATCTAGAATATAATTTTCTGGTTTAAAATTCATAACTTCTGAAAAAAAGTCCACTTCAAATTTAGTTATTTTTTGGTCTTCGACTACATCACCATCAGTTTTTAAGTAAAAAGAATTAAAAATTCTTTTCCACCAATCTTTTTTTACATATTCTTCTAAATTAAGAACTGGTCCTAAACATATGGTACCATTTCTTTCTTTTTTTTCAAAATTTCTATTTTTACTAATTTTTTTATCTATTTGGCTTATCATTTTTGTAGTTTATTAGATTTTGTAATTTTAAAAAAATATAGGAATAAATCCGACTTTTTTGATGATTTTTTTTTATAAATCGTATTAAACGAGTCTTAATAATATTCACGCTAATGAAGATATTTCCAACATCTTTAATGTTTCTATATTTTATCATCAAAGAATAATAAGATTCTTAATAATATATTGTCAATATTTCATTATTTTTAATAAAGATTAACATCTTTATTTGATGTTAAATAAAAATTAACTTGTATATAAATATTTCGAAAATAATTTCCAATTATTAAGTGAAATTTAGAAAAGGTTTAGGTTTAGTTTTTAGTCAAATATATCGTAGAAAATTAGATTGATTTTATTCTTAAATTTTAGGAGATAGATACAAATTGGATTAAGAATATGTGTTTCATTTTAGAATTGTTTTCGAAAATTAGAGGGTTATTAATAACGGAAACACAATAAGAGATAAAAGAAAATACGTGCTACAACTTAGAATTTTAAAATAATAAAATTAATGCAACAAAATTTATATTATCAAATTTATTAAAGATACCATCAAATTTGCGAACTATGTAGTAACTTCAAAGAATTAAATATGGAATGCAATAATTATAGATTAAACCATCTTCTTGTCAATAAAAATTATATTCTCAAAATCTTATAAATAATAATTCTCCATTTTGAACATTATTCAATTTTAATTAAATTTATTAACTTGAATAGTTAATTTTGAAATTAGAAATGTTTAAATATAATATAAATCTTTTATCGTATTTGAAAATATATAATAAATTTATTCTATGTTAAATTAAAAAAAAAAGAGA
>JAHQWY010000462.1 GCA_029856445.1 Promethearchaeia archaeon | reverse complement strand
GGGCTTCTTATAATGGTATTTATTAACGAAGAGGGTAAATTTAATGAAAATAGTTATATGTTCGATGGATTTATATTTAATTTGCCTAAGAATTTAGCTATATACATCATTGAAAATAATGGAATGCGTATGATGATTGATACGGGTGTTCCTCTCCAAGCGAGGAAGTTAATAAAAAAACTAAAAGAATTTAATCTTTTTCCAATTCACAAATTGTTATTAACGCATACTCATTGGGATCATATTCAAGCTTATGACAGGATTAAAAAATTGAACGAAATTGAATTTGAAACATTAGCCTCTGAGAATGCAATAGAAAACTTGAGAAATCCTGATAAAATGAATGCGATTTACGGATTTCAAGTTAATTCTATTGAGGAAGACATTATTCCCTTGAAAGATGGTGATATTATTGATTTAAATGGTTTAGAACTTGAGGTAATAAACCTTTTCGGCCATAGCATGGACTCTATTGGAATTTTAGACCGAAAAAATAAAAATTTATTTACTGGTGATGCTCTTATAAATCAAACCGATGAAGATACTTATATAATTAATTTAATGCCACCAGATTTTCATGAAAAAGAGGTTCTTGAAACTTACCAGAAAATGAGAGATATGAAGGCAGAATTAAATTCAATCTGTTTAAATCACTTTGGAATATGGAAGGATGAAGCTAAAGATACCCTTATTGATGATGTTGAAAAAAAATTCCTAAGTGCAAAAGATTCAATTATTCAATGGTATGATGAAAATTCAGATGTGAAATTTATTGCTGAGAGATATCATGATGCATTTATCCCCAATTCTACAGTTCATACCAAAGAAAATCTCATGGGAATAGAATTTATGATACAATGGCTACTTGACGGTTTAAGAACAAGCGGTTTTATTAAATAATTTCTAAAATTTATTTTTATTAAAAATATTAAATATCTACATCGATCCTTTCCATTCAGGATTTGGAAATAAAAAAAGTTAATAAGTTTTATATGATTGGTTCATGCTTCATTTTAGCGATCTCTTCATTTAACTTTCTACGGTGTTCCTCCATATCTTCAATTCCTAAAGCTTTGAATCGTTCTTCAAGTTCTCCGGTATCTTGATCAAGTATACTTCTACTCAATAAACCACCATCAACTAATAATGCATGTCCACTAACAAAACTTGATTCATCGCTCGCCAACCATAAAACCGCTTTTGCTATGTCTTCAGGGAGCCCTGCTCGTTTAATTGGTTGTATTTGAGAGAGAAATGTCGATTTAAGCATATTACTTAGTCTCTCAGCCCAATCTTGAGGAAATCCAAATCCTCTTCCAAATATAGCTGTTGCTATTCCTCCTGGTGCGACACAATTTACCCTGATATTAAATTCCCCTAATTCCATTGCAGCTGTATGAGTTAAATGAATTATTCCTGCTTTAGCTGTACTGTAAGCATGAGGTCCAAACCCAGTCCTCATTCCCGCTACACTGGCTGTACTTATTATATTTCCATAACCTTGTTTTTTCATGATAGGAACAGCATGTTTTATACCCAGGAATATACTCCTTAACATAACCTCCATTGTTACATCCCATGCATCAGTAGGGATCTCTTCAATTGGACCTCCCACACCCCCAAATCCCGCATTATTAAACATGATGTCAAGTTTTCCAAATTTTTCTACTGCGAGCTCAATTAATGCTTTAATATGGTCTTCACTTCGAACATTCGCATGCTGAAATATCGCATTAGAACCTAACTCCTCGGCCAAATCTTTTCCTAACTCATCTTGTATATCTCCAAGAACCACACGAGCACCTTCCTTTACAAAAAGCTTTGAAGTAGCTTTTCCAATACCACTGGCACATCCAGTAATAACAGCTACTTTCCCATCTATTTTTCCCACTAATTTTTCACCTAAAAAATGATAACTAATTATGGATCTATCTTGATATTAAGAACAAAAAAACCTTACTTTTTTTAAAAAGTTAAAAAGGAAAAAAACTTCCTAATTATTTCGAGTTAAGAATTTTGTGAATTTTTTCTAATCTTTCCTCTCTCGATTTTTTTTTGGTAATTGGATTATGATCTCCATACAATTCTCTGTGATAGACAGGTTTTTCAGTTCGATAAAATACACCTAAAGTAAATTTATGCGAAATTCTTGCAGTATTAAGAGCTTCTTCTCGTGTTCGAGGTTCATTATTAAGAAATTCAACATATTTGCTATATTCCTCCCATTTATGATAAGACACTGCTGGTTGCAAGACTTCGATAAACGCAAACCCATCATGTTTAGTGGCTTCGACAATAATATCAGTGAGGTGTTTAATTTCACCTGCATAAGCTCGTGCTACAAAAGTTGCACCAACCTCAATCATTAAGGAGATTGGATTGAAGGGTTCTTCAAAGCTTCCTAAAGGTGTGGAAGGACCTTTCCAACCTTTTTCTGTTAGAGGA
>JAHQWY010000461.1 GCA_029856445.1 Promethearchaeia archaeon | reverse complement strand
GAAGTCTTCTCTGAGGGGCTTGATCGAGCTAAGTTCGGTCAATATACAATTCTTATGAAAGACATAGCAGACTTCTCTTTTTGTTATGTATTCAAGGGTCAAACATACTTAGCTCAAAAAAAATTTTCTGTTTTTATAGAGGACTTTCAAACTAATGATTCCATGATGGAAACATTAAAAAAATTTGATCAGACAAGTCAAGTTATTGAGCTAAAGGATTTTCCTTTCTTTGAAGGATTTATCAAACGGAGTTTTATAAATAGGTGAGAAAGTACAATTAATAAATTTCTATGAAAATTGGATGGAAAGGTAAATTAAGCTTCTATTTTCGATGAAAATTCCTTTGAAAAATCAATAAAAACGAATCTTACTTATTTAATCGAAACAATTAAACAGTTAAAATTTTAAATTCTCCAAAAAGGTATTTGTATGTGATCGAGGTAAAAACTACTGAGGAATTTGTTGAAATGCTTCAAGAAGGGAATAAAGAGCTCCTTAACCTGATAGATGGCCTAGAAGAATCTCAAATGGAAATACCTGGTGTAAAGGGTGATCGATCAATCAAGCAACTCCTTGCACACATAACGTATTGGAACAAACATGGGATCACGTGGCTTGCGTCAGTTTACAAGGGTGAAAAGCCTGTCATGCCTGTAAAGAGTGATAACATGGCTGAGAGACGGATGGAGATGGCTAAACTGAATGCTGAAGTCGATGAGAGAACTTTGAGAAGATCTGTCAAAGAGGTTCTGGAGGAGTACAAGGAAACGTTTGCAATTGTCATTGAGCATGTTAAGAGGTTGGAAAAGAAACACCTTGACAGTGTTTTCGACTATCTATGGTCTAAGGATCCCGTGACCAGACGAATTGTGGTGATGTGGCGATACTGGCATCAACAAGAGCACACCAAGCCTATCATTGAATGGTTGGAAACACACAAGGGATGAATCTTCAAGAAGAAGTATTATTCAATATCTAATTAATAGAAGAATATTGAGTGAAATTGGAATTTCTTCTGAGTGCTCTGTTTCTAGCGAGATGGAGTATGATGTCCTCCTAATGAAATAATTTTTCCATATATGAGATAAAAATTGATTGCTTTTTCCCAATGTTCCATTTGTTGATTAAAGCTCTCCTCAGTAAATTTCTCTACTTCTGAATTACCTTTTTCAGTTAATCCTGTATATGTATACCTAATTCTTGTTTTAGTATGTCTGTCATCATGTTTTTCTAATTGAATATTTATTCTAACAATCATTGTATCAGGAACTATATATAGCATTTCAATATGACTATTAGGATTATATTTTGTTATAATCCATGTGATTTTTACATCATCCCCATGAGTAGTTTGAAAAATCGCACCATCTTCTGATATCCCTGTAGATGAATAAATGACTTTTGCTTTGAAATGAGGAAGCCATTCTGATTCTCTAACTGGACATAATAAAGGAAATACATTTTCAGGCTGTCCTGCATTCAATTGTATATATTCTCGCGTAATTCTTTTTGATAGGAATTTTGACATAAGTTATTTTTGTATTTTTTATGATTTAAAATTAAGTTTTAATTACAATGGGGCAAATTTGAAATTATAAGTAATAATAGATTTCAATGAAGATTCCTGTCGAAAGGTGATGTAGGGGTGTACGTAGGGGATTTTCGTGTATATAATTCCATACAAATTTTTTTTCATCTTTTTAATAGATATGGAGATTGTTGGGTACAAGTAAATTTTGTTAATTCGTTCAAGGTACTGTTTAATAAGCAGTTATAATTTTGAGGTTTATAATTTGTTTTAAAATACGCAGATAGAAAAAGCTATATTAAAAAAAGTAAGAAAAAAAAAAATTATTTAAAGTAAATAGGACCGCCACCACCACCGCCACCGCCACCGCCACTTGAAGGCGGACTCCATTGATATTTTGAGCATTTTATTTTAAAAGTTATTGATGCATAGTCAGCTACATCGAGACCTTGACATACATTTAACCAATCAGAATCACCAATATAACTCCACCAAACTTCAATCTTTATTTCTACAGTTCTAGTGGTTTTGGAATCTAGGTCATTTCTATCAAGATCATATAATAAAAATGCTGAATCATCACATGCTAATACAAAACCAAATTGCCCATTTTTAGTGTTATGACCGTAAGTATGATCGAAACTTTTTGAAACAGAATATTTACCATCTGTTTTACCCTTTGCAGAAAATGAAGGAACTGGTTGTTCTAATGCGTTAAGTAAAAAACCTCCAACACTTAATCCAGTAGATAAGGAACTCCCAATACCAGTTAATTTAGATAATAATCCTGCTACTTTTATTGCTTTGCCAACAACACCTAATGCAGTATTATAGGACTCAATAGCTTCCATTTCCTGAACCCATGCATTATAAGTATCATCATAATTCCCTGTTACCCAGTTTCCTCTTTTATGTAATGTCCAA
>JAHQWY010000460.1 GCA_029856445.1 Promethearchaeia archaeon | reverse complement strand
CTTTTAAAAAATCGTGTATTTCATCTGCAATTAATTTTCCATGAGCTACAGCATCAACTACACTTTTCGATCCAAGCACGCAGTCTCCCCCTGCTAACACTCTAGGAACACTTGTAAAGAACTTTTCATTTACAATAAAGGTATTTGATTTTGTCATTTTAAATTTATGTTCATCAAATCCAGTTAAATCGATTTCTTGACCAATTGCTTCAATAATGTAGTCAGCTTTAACTTTTATTTCAATATCTTCAATAGGGATTGGAGTAGGGCGACCAGTGGCATCAATATCTCCTAGTTCTATTCTTTGGCATATAATCCCTTGAGTTTCATCTTCTGAGCAATAAAATTCTTTTGGGGTAATTAAAAATTCGATATCTATGCCCTCATCTTCTGTATCTTTAATTTCAGTTTTCCCAGCAGGCATCTGTTCCCTTTCTCTTCGATATAAGATAGAAGCATCTGCTCCAAGTCGCTTAGCAACTCTAGCAGCATCAGTAGCAGTACTTCCACCCCCTATTACTATTACTTTCTTATTATTCAGATTAGGAATACTTTCTTGAAGATTATGACTTTTTAAAAATTTTAGAGCTTGAATTACAATTTTTGGATCTCTTCCTAGAAGTTCAAGCGTTTTTGCTTTCTGAGCACCAATTCCTATAACTATGATATGATAACCTAACTCAAAAATTTGGTCAATACCAAAATCTTTATCAATACTTTTATTCGTTATGATTTCGATCCCGCAATGTTGTAAGTTTTCTATTTCTTTATTTAAAACCGACCTCGGTAAACGAAATTCAGGGATTTCTGTTCTAAGCATTCCACCGATTATGTCATGCTTTTCAAAAATGGTCACTTTAAATCCATATTTCCTTAAATAAAATGCTACAGTGAGACCAAGGGGTCCGGAACCTAAAATAGCTATTCTCTTGTCTGAATCAGGTTTACATTTAAAATAATCTTCAAGTGGTCCATAATTATCAACTAAAAATCTTTTTATTGTAGGAATTTGAATCGGATCTCCTTTTTTTCCAGCAGTACAATGAAGTTGACAATAACCGGGGCAAACTCTTTCGACACTTCTAGGAAAGGGATAGTGTTTATAAATAATCTTGAGAGCCTCCTCGATCTCATTATCTAACACATTTCTAATAATATCTCTAGAATTACAATGAGTGGGGCAGTATTTCATGCAAGGGGGAGGTTTTACTTCAGGATTGCTATTTTTAAAGCATTGATGACAGCGTTCGCATTCTTTGATTACCTCTTCTAGTTCCAAATACCCTAGATTAACCTCTTCAAAATTTTTGATTCTTTCTTCCACTGGTAAATAATGAGGTTCTACTGCAACCTTACTTCTTTCTAATTTTTGTTTTTTTTCTGTCAATTTTCTTAATATTGATCAATCTTTACCTTTTAATTATCAGTCCATTAAATTAATTTCTTGGAATTGAACAACAAAATAAGATCTTCAAATAGTTTAAACAAAAAGACTTTTTATTAATTTATAATTAGAATGCTTTTGAAAATTTTTCTTTATTCTTTGTTTCTTGAACTAAGATCGCAAAATTCTTGGCAGCATCTTCTGTTCTGGTAAATAAAGGAATATTATACTTACCATATAAACGAAGCATTTCTAAAGTTCCTTCAGTTTCCATCACTGAATAAAAGAAAACAGGTTTCGGAAATTTTGCTATACGTTCTAACATCGGTTTCATGAAATCCATTGAACCTCTTGGACCACCTGGCATTGCTGTAAACAATCCTTCTATTTTAGGTTCTTCTAAAACAGCTTTTTGAATAACTTCCATAACATTTCCAGAAGAACCCATCATTCGAAAAGGATCTCTTACTTTTTCATTTGTTTTAGTCTTTTCAGTTGACTCTTTCTTAGTATTTTTAGCTTTTTTAGCTGCATCCATCATTGCTTTTTCCATAGTAGGCCAAGAATCAACGAGAGCAAAACGGTTTGGAGGCATCCAATCAGGGAATACACTTTTAAGAATGTTATAACTCGCTTCACCAAATTCAGGAAACTTTAAACCATATTTCATAGCAACATCTCCCATCACAGTTCCCATACCTCCACTCCCAACAACAAGAGCGATATTTCCTTTCTTGGGAAATTTTTTCCCGGATTTATACATCATAGAAAATGTTCTTAGAAATTGGAACATTTCAAAAAAGTTATCTGCTTGTATGACTCCCGCTTGCTTAATAATTGCATCAATTAATCTTTCATTTTCAGCTAAAGCGCCTGTGTGACTAGAAGCTGCTTTCATCCCTTGGCTTGTTTTTCCACCCTTAACAAGGATAATAGTTTTATTGGGTAATTGTTTTGCTTTTCTACATAAAGAGATGAATTTTCTAGGTTCCTTAAATGATTCTAAATATATAGCGATGACGTTCACAGTTTCATCTTCTAATATATATTCTAAAAATTCATTTTCTCCCAAGTCCATCTTGTTTCCAATTGAAACAATATACCTAAATCCTA
>JAHQWY010000459.1 GCA_029856445.1 Promethearchaeia archaeon | reverse complement strand
TAATAAAAGAGTTATTTAAAATTTTTACACTAAATTTAGATATTAATTTACTAAAGAGCTAATTTCTATGAATAAAAAACAGGTATGTTGTTGGGATTTAGAGGGACCAATAAGCTTTATCGATTTTGCTGCTGAAATTGGAAAGCTATTAGGCAATAAATCTAAGTTTAATTTAAAAAAATTTGATATGGGTACTTTCTTTACCATGATTTCTAACTATGATGATTATATTATTGATGTTCCCGGAGTAAAAGAAACATTAAATATTCCGGATTATCAACCAGGGGACACTCTGAGAATTATGGCACCGCTTTATACTGCTTGTTATACCGATAAAGAATTGGTAAAATTAGCAAAAAGTAATCTTGGGTTATTACCAGGGTGTCGTGAATTAATGGATATATTGCATAAAGATTGGGAAATATTTGTTATTTCAACTAGTTATTCTCATTTTGCTTATAATGTAACTGCTGCCTTAGATATTCCAAAGGATAACGTTTATTGTACAGACCTAAATATTAATTATTTGAAGGAGGGGCTTCAAAACATTGAAAAAGATGTAGATATCTTATTAAATAGTATTTTTCAGAAATATCTGGATAATAACAAAGATCTTGACAGTGTTATTGAAGATTTAAATAATTTTTTCTGGAGGGGAAAAAAAACAGACTATATTCGAGTAATGGAAAAAGTAAAAGTGAGAG
Source organism: Promethearchaeia archaeon (assembly GCA_029856445.1). Classification (GTDB taxonomy): domain Archaea; phylum Asgardarchaeota; class Lokiarchaeia; order Sigyniarchaeales; family SOKP01; genus Loki-b32. The sequence goes on along the minus strand of JAHQWY010000459.1, from coordinate 1,800 downwards.
GTGGAAAAAGAAAGGAATTAGCTGTTGAAGATATATCCAAAAAGACAGGAATAGCGATATCAGAGATGATTGTATTAGGAGATTCAATTACAGATATTAACATGCTTCAGAGAGTAAGAGATGAAGGAGGTATTGCAATATCATTTAATGGTAATAGATTTAGTTTAAAACAGGCAAATTTTGCTGCAACCACACAAAATTGTTTAGGGGTACTCCCATTTTTTGAGTATAAACATAATATTTACGATTTTTTAAACGATTGGGAATCAAATTTTGAAAATTTCCAACATAACCCAAAGAATATAACTGATGGTCTAATTTCGAAAGAGATTAAAGAATTATTTATTAAATATAATTTCATTCCAGAATTAGCTAATTTAAAAAATAAAACAAAATTTCAATATTCAGAGTTAGTTTCAAAGCAAGAAAGAATGCGAAAAATAGTGCGAGGGTGGGCAGGCAGCTTAGGATGAATTAGATACTGAACTATTGTTCTCTCAAATTCTAATACAAGAACTCTAATAGGAAAAAATATATTTTTATCTCTTCTAACTTTAATTAAAGAAAAGAATTTTTTACACTCTATAATAAGGTAATGCCCAAAATGGCAAATACAATTAATAAAATTAGCAAAATTAATCAAATTATCTCTGAAAACTTGGATGAACCAATATTTATTATTAAAGATAATTTCACATGTGATTATGCTAATTTTAAAGATCTCAAAAAGGAAAAGCACTTTATTGACTTTATCTATCCAAATGATTCTAAGAAAATTACTAAGTTTATGAATAATATCTTCAAATTTGGATATGACAACACAGAAGCAAGAATTAAAATTGACCTAGATCAATTTAAATGGTATGAAATAAAAGGAAAAAGAATTCTTGAAGGTAATAATGCAAGAGCAATTCTCTTCTGCTATGATATCACAAAATATAAAGACATTGAAAGAGAAATCAAGCAGAGCCAAACTAGATATAGTCAATTAGCAGACTCTCTACCAGAAATTAATTACTGGAAACTAGTTCAATCCAAAGAAGGTATCAAAGCTGTTCAAAAATCAAGAGAAATGTTAGAGTTAGTAATTAACAATATTCCTCAATTAATATATTGGAAAGATAAAAATTTAGATTATCTAGGTTGTAATTCTAATTTTGCCCAATTAAATGGATTAGACTATCCTACATTGATTATTGGCAGATCGAATGATAATTTAAAATGGTTTAGTGAAGAGTCTAACAATATTGAGGAAAGTGAGAGAAAAGTCATTACAAATAATAAACCAGAATATAATGTAATTGAATTAATAACTTTTGCCAATGGAAACCAAGCTTGGTTTGAGATAAATAGAATACCTTTACTTGATTTTAAGAAAAATGTTGTGGGGATTCTTGTTACTTATGAAGATATCACTTTTCGAAAGACTAGTGAAGAAAAATTAAAAGCATCTGAAGAAAAATATCGAGGAATCCTAAATACAATTAGAGAAGGATATTTTGAAGTAGACATAGATGGTGTTTTTACCTTTTTTAACGATTCTTTTATAGATCTTGTAGGGTATCAAAGAGAAGAATTATTAGGAGTGAATTATCAGAAATTTGTTGAGGAAGAAAACAAAAACAAAATTCGAAATGCATATATTCAAGTAGAAGAAACAGGACAACCAAGAACTAACTTTCAATTTCAATTTCGTAACAAAAAAGGATATTTGGTTACATTAGAATCTTCAATATATTTACGATATGATGTTAATGGAACTCCAATTGGTTTTAGCGGTATAGCACGAGATATAACAGA
>JAHQWY010000458.1 GCA_029856445.1 Promethearchaeia archaeon | reverse complement strand
CATATATTAAAATCAACCTTTTATTAGAATTAAAATTCAAATAGTACTATTTTCATTAATATAAAGACTCTAGATGATTTTAAATAAGAGAAATATTGTGATATATATCCTCATGTTATGCAGATATTATGCAAATATTATACAATTTACTCCAGAATCTATTAATACTTCTTATTAAAAAACATCTATAAAATCTTATTATAATAGATAAAAAAATGAAATTTTAATAGAAAAAAGAATTTAGTCTAGGATTAGTCTAAGACTCCAACTAAGGTTTGTATTACTAAACTATATATTAAACCTTAACAGTATTACAATTATAAAAAAATAAAAAAAAAAGTGAAAAAAAAAATGGCCCAAATAATTGAAAAAGTAATGAAAAAGAAAAGCTCTAAAATTGAACAAGTTGAAAAATTTGGAGATTTGAATCCAAGATATTTTGAAGAAGGAATGAGCCCTGAAAATGCTCTAGAAAAAGTTCATTCATCTGCTTCGAATTTTAGTGCTAAATACAATGCCTTTATGGCTTATTAGATATATAAAAAATTTTTTTATATTATTCTCTATTCTTATTATTAGTTTTTTAGAAGTATATTACTGATCTAATTGTGAAATCATCTAATCATGCGATATAAATCCATAATATTTTAATCCAAAATTAAATCCATTCATAAAAGTTTAAAATATTTGAGGTATAAATTTTGTTATGGCACTAAAACAGAATGAGTTTATAGAATTCATAAAAGAAAGAAAGAGCGTTAGGAGTTTCATTTATAAAAAGATAACTAAAGAAGTTATACTTGAAATCATAGAAGCGGGTCGTTGGGCTCCTTCTGGAAAAAATAGTCAACCATGGCGCGTGTGTATTGTTATCCATCCAACAGTCAAAAGAATGCTTTCTGAACTCACTAAATATGGGGGTATAATTGAGGACGCTTACGTGGATCTTGTAATATTTTTAGATCTAGAAAGAGCTTATGAAAGAACTAAAGATTTACAAGCTATCGGGGCTTTTATACAAAATATCCTTTTAGGTGTTCACGCTCAAGAAGAACTTGGTGCTGTCTGGATTGGTGAAATCTTAAATCGAAAAGAGGAAGTCAATCAAATTTTTAAATTACCTTTAGAAAAATTTGAATTAATGGGAGTTGTAGCAATTGGTATGATGGATGAGGCAAGAGAAAAAGCTCGAAAGGAACCAAGGGAACGGCGGCCAGTAGATGAGTTTATTGATTGGTTTTAATTTAATAAAAATACTTTTAAACCATATTTTTTATTTATCTTTCTACTCTTCTAGTGATTCGACTACTTGAGGATTCAATATTTTAATACCTAACACAAAAAATGGTATTAAAGCCCATTCTACTAGAATTGTAATAATAAATGGTAAGGTTTGGTTAATATCAAATACAAGACCACCAAGAATTGGACCAATTATCATTCCCAGAGAATTAAAGGAAGTAATCAACCCAAATATTTTACCTCTATGTTTTACTGAAACGCGGCTTAAAAAATTGACGAAAACAAAACCAGCAGTAAGCATAATAGTGTTATCAATCACAAGTAAGAAGGAAAAAACCCATATATTTTTTGTGAAGAAAACAATAATCCATGTTGTGATACCTCCAATAATACTCGTTATTGAAAGAGTGAGATAAGGATTAATCTTATCAGCGATAATACCCAATTTAGGTGCAATTAATGTTCCTGTTACTGTTGCGGGAAGATAAAACCAACTAATTACAGCAGCAGGTTCATTTAAGTTTGTGAAGACAATTGGTAATATAAAGGGTCTATAGATACCCATGTTTATTGCGCTTAGTATCAAAGCAAAAAATAGAAAAATTATCCCAAATATATATAATATTGATGATTTCTCAGATTGAATATTATCGTTAATTTTTGATTCAGCAGTTTCTCCATTATCGTCAGTTGAACCATCAGGATATTGAAATTTTTCATTTTCATCAACATTTAAGGAAAATCTAATCCCTGCATAGAAATTTGCTATGCCAAAAATAGGAATTGCAAAAAACATAAGAAAGACATTATCAGGAGTAAAAATGCTTGCTAAACCAAAAATTGTAAATCCAACTACTGTTCCTATTACTTGGCCAATACCAAGTGCGTACCTTCTGCGACCAAATGCGGAAGAACGGTGATACTTCGAAGATTTTTCCGAGATAAGGGTATCTAATGGAACCCAAAACAACATTGCACCAAGACCTAACAGAAATGAACTTATGTAAATTCCCGGAAGAGACTCCATAATTATTGAAACATATAATCCGAAATATGATGATCCACGACCGAATGATCCTAACATTACCAATTTTTGTTTCGAGATATGGTCTGTTAGATATCCTATGAATAAAGAGCTAATCAAACCACCAAAAGTTAGAAATGCAGGAAATAAACCAATTGTTAAACCAGATCCTTCCCAAACCTGACTTAGCATATAAATCATAATAAAATCTACAAAAAAGAGTCCAAGTGCATTCCAGACAACGAT
>JAHQWY010000457.1 GCA_029856445.1 Promethearchaeia archaeon | reverse complement strand
TCTTTTTATTAAGATATCTTAAATGAGGAAAGAATGGTATAAATCCTATAAGAGCAATTGCGAATCTTAAACCTATATAAAAGAAGATAGGAACATCTTTAGTAATATTTTTCGTAATTATAAAAGAGGTGCCCCACAATATTGTTGTAATGATTAATAAAAAAAACGCGATTATACTACGATCAGATAAGCTCTTGGAGTTTATAATATTTGCCATAATACATTTTATTTAACTTTATGTAATTGTAAAAAACAAAGTAATAATAAAAAATGTTCTGAATATCTTCCTCTCTAACCTCTTTAAATATTGCATTTAATAATTAGCTTTAATTTAATATTAAACAAATATGTAAAGTCTTAAATACTTGAAAAAAGAATTTTTAGATCAATCTTAAATCTAATCCAAATTGCAATTTAATTTATTAAATTAAATCAAGGTGGGAAATTTGAAAGATGTTAAAAAAATAATAATGGGTTTGCTTATCATATGCTTTTTCTCGTTTCTTAGTCAAAATGCATTAGGTGCTACAACTATAGGAAATACAACATTTCCTGCTGATGTTGGTAAAACATATACATGGAAAGTTACTTATCCTCCTGAAGCTAAAGGTGCGAAATTTACTCTAAGAATTGAATCGATAGAGAAAGGTGTGCATTATTCTATGGATGCATTAATGGTAAACTGTACAATACGAATATATTATCCTATGATGGGATGGATGACCGTAGTGGATAATGAATTATATATGGCTGCAAATAGTTCTCAAAATTATCTTGAGTTTGAAGAATATTTGTATCCTTGTATAATACCAACACCTTTAAATCTAAATTTAGTAGCTGAAGCTATGTATGCTTTTAACTATTCAATTGTCAATAATAAAATAATTGAAAATGATTTTGGAGATATATCAGAATACACTTTTAATGATAATGGTTTTATGACTTCATTCGTATCAACTTATGAAGGAGAAATGGAGTCAAAGATTGTTCTGGATACTGGTGGTGATGCAGCTGTTACATTTGGTCACTTTTTCTTGATCTTCATGGTCGTCAGTGTTATAGCATTAATATATCTTAAAAAGCAAAAAATAAAATAATTTTTTTTTTATTTTTTTTCATTAAAATTTGATGCTTTCAAAAGTTTTTTAAATTTTTATACAGATATGATAATAGATATCTTGTAGCAAAATTCAATTAAAAATGGAAGAAGATGAATTTAAATGTGGACAATAAATGATGATACAATCGTATTAGGATTATCTGATGTACATCTTGGGGCTTATATTAACCATCATTCTCTCCTTATTATGTATTTGGATAAAATTCTTGATAATTACAGAGGAAAAGAAGAATCTGAGATAAGTCTAAAGGCAATAATAATTCTTGGAGATTTCTTTGATCTTATTATGGAAAGCGTTAGAGATTATTGTAAAATGGTACGTTACCCGGGAGGATTTACAAAAGGGGAAAATTATGAAAATAATTTGGGATATCAGTATATAGATACCAGGAAAAAAAATTATACAAAAATCTTTGAGCAGTTGAGAATGTTAAAAGATAAGGGAATTAAATTATTCTTTACCCTGGGAAACCATGAAATCAATATCCTTGGTAATTTAGATAGGAAATATCAAAAACGAAAAGATAAGTTGTTAGATCAATTCACTAAAAATAATTTTCAATACAACGATTTGTTCAATAAAGATAATACCTGGCAATATTATATTCTAAAAATAGATAATGGGGAATGGAACCTTGGTTTTTTTAATTCAAGAAAGGAAATTGTTAAATCCTCAAAAGAAAATATATATAAGTTCGAAGAAATCAAAGCACCAGATAAACAATTTAATTGTCTTATGACTCATGGTATACAATTTGAAACTTTTTTACGCAAATATGGAGGGGGGATACCTTGGTATATAGGTCTGAAATCCCCAGATGCTATTAAAGAGATAGGGAATATCCTTTATAATAAGGTATTTAAACTGAATATTCGGGCAATTGAGAAGGTATTCGATGTATGGTTGACTGAAACCCGTAATATGAGTCGAAAAATATATCTTCGCTTACTGAGAGTATCACTTATTTCACCATTCATAGTGATTGTCAAAGTATTTAATAATTTACTTAAATTTGTCGCAAGAAGAAGAGATAAAATAAAAAACCAGACTTATATAAAGCAGATAAAAAAAAAATTCTTCCCAAAGTTAGCAAAAGAGGGATATAAAGACGAACTTCATAGTATTATCTTTGGACATACTCATAAAGATACGGACGAGCCTGTTTTTCTCGTCAATAAATACACCAATAAAAAATGGAACGCCGAAATAGCAAACGCAGGAGCATGGCAACAAGTAGATTTACCAACTTCCATAGAAATTAATAATGATGGGGATATTAATGTTTATCCTTTAAGATTTTTAACAACAAGTATCTTTAAACCTAAAAAAGAAAGAATCCCATATAGTACATTTGTTTATGAATTAAGAAAAACCAAGAAGAAAAAAAATTAA
>JAHQWY010000456.1 GCA_029856445.1 Promethearchaeia archaeon | reverse complement strand
CCATGAGAAAATTCTAGGTTTTATATCGTTAGTTCCAACTTGTTTATATAATATAATGTTAATTACTAAAAATAAAATTTAAGTAAAAAAAATAAAATTAAGAGTAGATTATTATTTCTCTAGTTGACGCCCTACGCCATTATACATTAAGTAACCGCCTATGATACCAGAGATAAGTCCAATGGCACCTAAAGCTGTTCTTACATTAATACCGCGGGAAGCCAAAAAGTTTGTAATAAAGATTCCATACAAAAAAATAATCAATGCGAAGAAACCGAATATAAAATATTTCCATTTTCTTTTTAATTGCTCATCTTCAAACTTATTATAAATCAGGAATGAAAGATACAATATAGGGATGATACCGAACAAACTTTCACCAATTATCACATATAGAAAGAATGGTAATTGCCACTCTGGTGACCATTCAGTATCTTCGTTAACTCTTACACCCCAATCCAGATTTAGAATGAAAAAAATCATACAAGCCATAAATATGCCGAATGCTATAAATATAAGCCATTGTTTGAACGATGTGATCACTTTTTCAGATTTTAATAATATCAAATCAAATACTACAAGAAAGACAGGTGAATAAAAGACACCAAAATATGTCAAATAACTCAAGACAAGTATAGTACCCTCATGAGCAATAGGTCCATATATAAAGTTAAAAATAAGACCAATTACAGCAGAAATATAAAATCCTGAAAATATTACATTTAATCGCTTTCTATCTCTCTTTAAGATCTTATAAGCTAAATAGGCAAACCATGCACAGACGAGCCCTTGAGCAACGTAAATTGTGATAATTCTCATTGGATTATCTAAAGGATCTTGAAATAATACCATAGTTAATCACATTAAGACGCTAATTTTATTTAAATTAATTTTTGTTAATGTAATTATTTATCATTTTATATTTATTATTATTGCTGTTTTTGATTTTATGAAGTTTTAAGTTTGTAAGTTGGAACTAATTAAGATTAAATCTAAGGTAAAATTTTTACTCTAGTTGACGTCCTACCCCATAATAGATAAGATATAGAGCAATTAGTGTTGGCAATGAAATAATAGACCATAAAAGACGAAACTTATCAAGATTTAATGTATTGGAAAGTGAAGTACCATAATAAAGGAAAAAATATGCAGAGATACCAATTAAAAAGTATTTCCATTTTTTTTTCAAATGATCATTTCCGATCTTCCCATATATTTTTACTGAATAATAACTCGTTGGGAGTATAACAATCCCACTACAAGTTATGATTGAATATATTAAGAAGACCCAGCTCCAATCGGGTTTCCAATTTGTATGTTCATTTATTATTATACCACTTGGTATAAATAATAAACCTAGCAAAACGATTCCGAATAGGAATAATATAAAAAACTGAAATTTTATACTAAAAGAATCTGATGGTTTTAGAACAGTTAGAACAAAAATAAGTAAGAAAACCATTGAAAAACATAGGATATAGTAAGTTATAAAATGTAAGATATAAACGATAGTCTGGTTAAAGATATTAGCATAAATAATATTTATAAAGCCCCCTACGAATGAAGAGAGATAGAAACTACTTAGGTAAAGATTAGTCCTCTTTTTACCTCTCATTAGGACTATAAATGCCATACCGAGAAAAAAGATCGCAAAAAAACCCTGGATTATATAAATCTGTAGAAATCGTGCAATATCCATATTTTTTCTATCCCCTCTCTAACAAAGAAATGAATTAATTTTGTCGAAGGAATTATATTATTTATTTTATTTTTATCTAATTTAAAATATTATGATTTAGATTCATTTTTAGTATTACTAGAACGTATTATTAAAACATTTCTCCATTTAAATTTGATAGAAATAAAAAATAACAAAAAGTAAAAACCTTTTCTTAGGTTATTTTTCTCGCCATTCTTGTCCACAGCGCCCGCAGCGATATTTTTTTCCGTAAACTCTTGGATAATCACTAATAATATTGGTTTTGTCTGTAGATTCATGGATCATATATTTATTTTCTTCTCCACAACTTGGACATTTTCTACGACCCTCAGTCTTCTCAATGGTTAATATATCATTTGATTCTCCCATTTTAGTTTTATCAACTCCCAATTAACGATTTAAAATAAAAATCTCAAATTTTACAGAATATATTTTAAAATGTATTATATTCTTTTTATAACTTATCTCTTTTTTACTAGAAATCAATAAAATAAGGAATTAAATAAAATAAAATCAAAGGTATTGTATTCGATTATTACTTTCCTTTATGAGTCTTTCCCCATATAATCTTGCCTTTTCAAATAATTCTTGGTTAGAGTATCGAAATCTGAAAAGAAAATCATTAATAATTCTTCTGTAAATTTCAATAACATCTTTCTTTTTATTATAGATTTCATAACAATAAATTAAATTCAGATATTTTGTAGTATCTTCCAAGCTATATCTACTTACTCTGATATTCTTTAAAGCTTTCTTTTTAAAGATTTGATTCATATCTATTCCCACGAGGATAG
>JAHQWY010000455.1 GCA_029856445.1 Promethearchaeia archaeon | reverse complement strand
GTAAGAACAAATACTAAAAGCTTCATTTGCTCTTCTCCCATTACACTTACACCATGAATACAGTTAGGCGGTATGAATTTTTTTCTATACATATATTCTTGATAATTTGCTGGGCTCCACATTCCTCCTGGCCAATTGAAGAATAAAGTTAATATATGCGGTATTGACCAATCTAACAATCCTTTATCAATTAAATAATTTAAATTCCAACAGGATCCCGTATGCCATAATTCCCATTCAGGTTTAATATTACTTTCTTTTAATTTTATACAATATTCTTCCAATTCTTCTATTGGATGTAATATATCCAATCTAACTTGATTAAAATACTCAGCGTCATGATTTAACATTACTGACATCATATCTGGTTTAGCATCAATATCACCTTTTCTTTGTTGTATCGACTCACTAGAAACCCCCGCTTGAAGAATTATATCACATCTTTCTCGTATTCTTTTAACTGTTTCAATTTCATTTCCTCGAGGTAAGTGCACATGAGCAACTGCAGCACCAGCTTCATAACATTCAACTACTTCCTCAACTAATTGCTCAGTAGTTATTGCCCAATTTTTTACATTAGGATATACTAAAGATTCTGCAGTAGTAGCTGTTATTATTATTTTTTGGTTGTCTTTCATAATTTTAATCAATATTTTCATATGATACAAAGTACTATATAAGTTTTACATCTCAAAAAAGCTAATTTATTTTTAACTTGAGTTCCTTAATAGTTCATCAGAATAAAAATATATTGAGATATTAGATATTTGCCAAAAGTTAAAGTTAATGATATAAATATGTATTACGAGATTCATGGAGAGGGCTTCCCATTTTTAATGATCAGAGGATTGTCCTCTGATGTTTATCGTTGGCCTTTGAGTTTAGTGAAAGAGATTTCAAAACATTTGAAAGTGGTTCTATTTGATAATAGAGGAGCAGGACGTACGGATAAACCTGACATTGAATACTCAATTAAGATGATGGCTAACGATACAGTAGGTTTGATGAATCATTTAAATATTGAAGATGCACATATACTTGGATATTCAATGGGAGGATCAATAGCCCAAGAAATCGTCTTAAATTATCCTGAAAAGGTAAAAAAACTAATATTATGTTCTACAGGTTGTGGAGGGCCAAAGAGTGTTCCTGCTTCTGAAGAAATTAGAAAAAGACTTGCCAGTAGTCGAGAAGGATTATCAGATGAAGAAATTTTAAGAAATTCTATTTCAATTTATTTTACTGAAAGTTTTATTCAAAATAATCCTGATAAGGTGGAAGAATATATACGTCGATCTCTCTTAGCACCAATACCTCCCTATGCCTACAGACGTCAATTGATGGCAGCATTTAATTTTAATTCCTACGACAGATTAAAGAATATTAAAACGCCAACATTAGTGTTAAGTGGGAAAGAAGATATATTAGTTCCTCATGAAAACTCAATATTATTAGCAGAGCAAATACCTAAAGCAAAATTAATTTTACTTAATAATCTTGGGCATGGTCTTTTCACACCAGATCCATTACGAATATCAAAAATAATTCTTGAATTTCTTACTTAGGATTAATAAATGAAAATTTTGATGTGAGTTTAATTCATAAATTAGCAATTATTCCAGAACCTGTCAATATCAGATTATTTAAAGGAGAGTTCACTCTATCTGAAGAAACTATTGTCTATCAAGATAAGGAACTCTTAAAAATTGGAGATTATTTGAAAAATCTGCTTTTTCCTTCTACAGAAATTAAATTTGAACAAAAACAATCTGAGCAAATTATTATAAACGAGAATACAATTAATCTTCACTTAAGTAAAATTGAAAATACTGGTACAGTTGAAAGTTATATCCTTGAAATAACACCTCAAGGAATTAATATTTCAGCAGAAGATCCTGTTGGAATTTTTTATGGAATTCAAACTCTTAGACAACTTCTCCCGGTAGAATTGGAAAGTAAAACTAAAATTGAAAATCTAGATTGGAAGGTTCCTTGCTTAAGGATTAAAGATTTTTCAAGGTTTTCCTGGCGCGGTTATATGTTAGACGAAGCTAGACATTTCCACGGCAAGGATATTGTTAAGAAATTGCTAGATTTGATGGCTCTCCTCAAATTAAATATATTTCATTGGCATTTATCAGATGATCAAGGATGGAGAATTGAAATAAAAAGATATCCAAAATTAATAGAAATAGGCTCCAAAAGAGAAGAAACTCAAGTAGGTGGTTTTTCAAACAGAAAAACTGATGGAATTTCTCATTCCGGAAATTATTCTCAAGATGATATCAGAGAAATTATTGAATATGCAAAAGACAGATTCATAACTATTATACCTGAAATTGATTTACCCGGCCATACGAGGGCAGTTTTAGCATCCTATCCTAATCTGAGTTGTAGAGAGTATGGATTTAAAGTATCTTCCCACTGGGGTATCCATAGAGATGTATTATGTGTAGGAAAGGAAGAAGTTTTTGATTTTGTACAAGGTGTATTAACTGAGATAAGTGAGTTATTTCCGT
>JAHQWY010000454.1 GCA_029856445.1 Promethearchaeia archaeon | reverse complement strand
AATGCTCCAGCAGGCAAATCAATTCCCAAATCTCTTAGTTTTAGAAGAGTAGCTAAGGTTAGATTACCTCCAGCGGATTCTCCTGCAATGATTATATGTTCGCTTTTATATCCATTTGATAATAACCAATTATATGCGTTAACACAGTCTTCTAATGGGGTGGGGAATGGATACTCTGGGGCAAGACGGTAATCAATACTGAGAATTTTCAAGTTAGTAGCCTTAGCGATAGCAGAAGTTATCCTTCGAGCAAGTAAAGGAGACCCAAGTATCCAACCGCCCCCGTGAATGTGTAAAATTATATGATCTTTTATTGAATTGGGGGGAATAATCCATTCAGCTGGGATCTTATCAAGCATGGTCGTTTTAATTTCAATCTCTGTAGGGATTGGAAAATTTTCCAAGTCTTGCTTTATAGCATGTTCAGTAACATATCCGAATAGTCTTTTCAGATAATCTCTTTCCTCATCTGTTAAGGAATCATGGAGTTCATGTATCCCTGCTTCTTTTTTAAAGAAAAGTTCATTTAGGGCCATACATTTCCCATAGATTTTTTGGAAATTATATTGTTTATTTTCTTCGAGAGCTGTAAATTGAAATATGATTTTCATATACTCTTGAAAACGATCATCCTGAAATTTGAGAATATCAGGTCGAATTCTATTTCGGTCTACAATTGGCATTTTTTTTCACTTCTATACATTAACTATTTTTTTAGTTAGTGTATAATATGACCTTCTATATAAATCACATTGAGTATTGTATATTCATCTGTAAAGTTTAACTGGTAAATAGTTTATTCATCTTTAGGAGAAGATTCATATCTCCTTCGATCGTATACGATCCATCCATAAAGGCTTTTTGTCCACTAATTTCTCCGGCAACAATTTTCATCCACAATTCTTCTGGACTTTTAATTTTTAATGTGGGAGTGGAATAAGAGCCAACATAAGCAGTGCATTTATCCCCATCTATAAGTAAATAGTAAGAATCTGTTTCGAACTCAAATTGGATAATGCTTTTCATACCTGGAAATGCATTTGGATTATACTGAGATGCCATTCCAGCAAAATAGGCTGAGCTTCCCCCGTCAGATATTTTCAAGGGTTGTTCATCTATTTGTGTGATTTCTCCTTGGGTATAATCTTTTTCGATGAATGTATCCCAATATTGATTTGCTATTTTCTGAAATTTTATTATTTGCTCTGGAGTAAATGATGTGAGTTCTTCAATTTGTGTTAATGTAGACGTAGAAACTCGCTCATCTTTAGAAACTTCAAATCCTGCTTGTTGAATCAGGACATAAAGTTTTTTATAAGCTACCTGAGAGGCATCATCAGCCATTTGATTTGCCCCACCAATTAAAATCTCACCAAGATATCTCTCGTTATTTGGCTTAAAAAGCTTTTTATACATAGCAATCATCGCGTCAAAGTGAGACTTTTCAGGAAAACCAGCAACGCTCAATATAAAAGCTTTCAGAATTTTACCTTTATTTCTTCTTGGATGTGTTGTTATGCCATCTTTTTCGATTAAATAAGGTTCTGCTAAGGGAAGCTGACGGTCAAGAAACGTCTTCACTGGACCTGGAACAGAATATATATAAAGAGGAATGGTATAAACAATAAGATCAGCCTTATCAATTATTGATAATATTTCCTCCATATCGTCATGGTGGACACATTTTCCAGGAGTTTTTGTCCAACATGTAAAACATCCTAAGCACGGTTTTATGTTCTTTTTATGGACCATAATTTCTTCAACGTTAACTCCCCCTTTTTTCAAACCAATGGCAAAATTTTCACCTAGGTGAAATGACCCCGATTTTTTCAATCTAGGGCTTCCATACACTATTACTGCATTTTTAATTGTCAAATTAATTTCCTCTTAATTTTTTAAGATTTCATTTTATTCTATTATATTAATTGCCTATTAAATTTAAGTTTCCTAATATTGTATTTAGAAAAAGGAAAAATTGGTTTAAAAAAACATAGGAGACCAATATTTAATAATTAAATTAAATTGAAGTAGTTAGATTAGTTATAAAAATGAGATATAAAGGAGATTGTAGCATATGAATATGAAAACAACAAATTCTTCAATCGGGGAAGCAATTGCATCGCGATATGATAAAATTTGGGAAATGATGTTTGATGCTATTGAGAATGCCCCGGATGAGTTATGGAAATACTTCAAAAACATTTGGGGTTATGCATGGAATTCATTTCACGTGGTAGAAGCAATCTATTATTTTACTCTTAACGATCCCAAGGGGATGGTTTGGGGTGAACGTGCAAATATAAACTGGGAAAAAGATAAGGGAGTCAAGTCTTTAGAAAAAATGGCAAAAATATCAAAGGAATTGGTTAGGGAGTTTATTGATGAGATTAGAGATAGCTGGCGTACAAAAATAAAAGAAAAACCTGATGATTATTTTTTGTCTAAGGATGATTTCGGTAGGTTTACGTCGAATTTAGAACGACACATATATTCTATTAGACATGCTGCTCATCATATCGGG
>JAHQWY010000453.1 GCA_029856445.1 Promethearchaeia archaeon | reverse complement strand
TTCCCAGGGGGTGTTTATGAAGAAATGATGTTTTCATCAAGCTCATGCCTTACTAACGTTGATGGATATTATGCAAGTTTGGCTCTAAAAGCAATGAGGCTCGGTATTTCAATGGCATACCAGAGTCAAATTGTAAATGAATTTTGCCAAGATATTCTATTTAATATCCCAAAACCACATAAGATGCGTGTTAATTTGGGTGTATTAGATCCTGATTATGTTAATATATTACCTAATGGACATGAGCCATTTCTAGCATTTGCTATGATCCAAGTAGCAAGAAAACCGGAGTGGCAAGAAAAAGCTAGAGTGGAAGGAGCAAAAGGAATAAGAATAATAGCAAATATAGAGACAGGTCAGGAAATGATACAAAGATGGGAGATGGATGATGTTTTTTATGGATTTACAGGAAATTGGATAATGCAGGAAGCAGTATTGGCAAGTGGTTGTGTTGATCTTTTCGCATGTGATATGAATTGCTGCATGCCCATCGATCCAATATATTCTGAAAAATATAAATTTAAGCTGATTCCCATTAGTGAAGTTGTAGCTTTTGAAGGCATTACAGATAGACTAGATTATATACCGAAAGAAGCAGAAAATCAAGCGGAACAACTCGTTAAAATGGCAATCGATAATTTTAAAGAGCGAAGAGCAAATATCGTACCCATAACCGGATTAGATATGAGTGAAGCAATTGTTGGTTTTTCAACTGAAAGTATACTTGAAGCACTTGGGGGAACATTAGATCCTCTCCTTGAAGCTATAAAAGATGGAACGATAAGAGGAGTAGCGGGTTTAGTTTCTTGTACAACATTAAGAGATTTTGGTCAAGATGTTCATACAGTTAATGTTGCAAAAGAATTGATTAAAAGGGACGTTTTGGTTCTTTCTATGGGTTGCGGTAATGGCGCATTACAGGTTGCAGGACTTTGTTCTTTTGAAGCTAAGGATTTAGCAGGTCCAGGTCTAAAAAAATTATGTGAGAAATTAGGAACTCCTCCAATATTAAGTTATGGAACTTGTACAGATACAGGTCGGGTTGCAGACTTAATCGCTGCAGTTTCAAATGCTCTTGGTAACATACCCATTCCTGATCTTCCTATAATTGCTGTAGCACCAGAATATATGGAACAAAAAGCAACAATCGATGCTATTTTTGCTCTTGCGTTCGGTTTATATACTTATGTTAACCCAATACCAACTGTCACAGGGGGACCCAACCTTATTAAACTTTTAACAGAGGACTGTAAAAATGTAACTGGGGGAATATTACACGTGGAAACTGATGCTAAAAAAGCTGTTGATGAAATGCTAAATCATATAGAATTTAATCGAAAAAAATTAGGAATTTAAAAATTTTATAAATTTTTAATAAAATCTAATCTTTTTTAATAGCTTTTTAAATCTTAAGGAAATGTATCATAATCTAAATTATGAGATTGCATAATTTTTTTAGTCATTTCTTTAAAACAATAGAGGATATTCTTATTTTCTTTTGAAGATGTTTTTACAAAATCCCTTTCATCATGTTTTTGTAGAAATTGTTCAATAATATATTTATCAACTTTAAATTTTTTATTTTCCCCTTGTACTAAATCATATTTTGTTCCCACTAAAGTTTTAGGTCGATTATGAACCTTAAAATTTATTAAATTCTCATACCACCAATCAAGCTTAATAAGAGATTCCATGTCTAGTAAATCAAAAACAAGAAATATTCCATTAGCTCCGTTGATATAATAGCTAAAAAGTGTTTTAAATTGTTCTTGTCCACCAAAATCCCAAATTGAAAGGCGAACAACAACTTCATCGCCTTTAACAACAACAGGGATGTCATAGGTATAAAAATCTATTCCAACAGTTAATTGAGTCTGAGCACTAAATGTATTAAAACAGAGCCTTCGCGCCATACATGTCTTTCCAACACCGCCGCTTCCAATTAAACAAATCTTAAAGATATAACGAGGTTGTTTTTTTTCCATTTTGTACTCTTATTTAAGCAATTATATTTACTTATAAATCAATAGAAATAAAACAATTATTTATATGTTTTAGAATTGGAAATAATCTTCCATTATTCACTTTATCGATCTAACTCAATATTAAAATATAACTGTGAAATTTAACTGGAATGAGAGTTTTTTCTTACTTTTGTATTTTATCTTTAAATAGGTTAATTGAATAGTCTACAATTACTTTTGCTTCTTTCCCATTTTTCCATTCTTTAAATTTAACCCATTTATGTGGTTCTAATCTCTTGTATGTTTCATAGAATTCTTGAATTTCTTTTAGTTTATGTTCGTGTACATCATGAATATCGGTGTACCCACTAAATCTTGCATCGTTGACTAAGACAGAAAGAATTTTCGGATCATCTCCATGTTCATCTTCGATAATCAAGGCTCCAATTACTCGAACTTTTACAATACACCCTACTTCAAGTGGTTCATAACTTAATACCATTATATCAAGAGGGTCATTATCATCTGACCATGTTTGAGGGACAAATCCATATTCTAC
>JAHQWY010000452.1 GCA_029856445.1 Promethearchaeia archaeon | reverse complement strand
TAATAAAAGAAATTCTCTTTAAGATCTATGAAAAAGAATTAAATTATGGTTCAAACAATAATCAAATAACTGAGGGATAAATCGAAAATGCCAATTTTTGAAAAAAACTTGGAAGCATTTATATGTATTTTAATTGTTGGGATTGGTTTATATATTTTAAATAAGTTAATCTCCGGTATATTAGGAAAAAGTGAAAAGATACCCTTAAAACAAAAGATTATCATTAATTTTGCTATAAAAATTATCACTGTTCTTGTAATTGTGTTTTTTATTCTTGAGGGGTTTCCTATAATTTCAAAAATTGATCCAACTTATACTGCAGTACTTACTGGTGCAATTAGTACTGCTATTGCGTTTGCTTCAAGTGGTATATTTTCAAATTTTATTTCAGGAATTGTCATAATGTTAACAAGACCTTTTGAAGTCGATGATCTAGTCAAAATTGAAGGAGATAAGGGTATTATAAGAACAATAAATCTAACAAAGGTGAAATTAGAAACATTTGACAATATAATAATCGAAAAATCAAATGCCCAAGTTCTCACGTCTACAATAGTGAATTATACTATCAAATTGGGTAAAAAGAAAACTTTCGAAGATTTCAAAAATAAGATCTTAGCACCTCAAGACGTTGGATTTAAGGATCTATATGTAAAGAGCTTGAATTCCAAAAAGAAATTTGAAGAGAATCTAAAGAGAGCTTATGATTCTTTTTCAACAAAATATTATCCAAAGTTATACAATTACACTTTCAGAATGTCTTTTCCTTACAAAGGATTTCGTGTTATCCTTGATGAAGTAAAAAAACTATGTGAACTATATAATGAAAAAAATATTTTTCGAATTAAACCTCAGTTTGATATTGTTGATTATAATGTAAGTATTGTAGTTAAATTTCGATTACTAACATTTAATTCACAAAAAATATTTGATTTTCAACCTAAATTTGCTAGGGATGTTTATGATATCATTTATAAATATAAAATTCCTTAGGATTAAAGATAATTTTATTAATTGATAATAGAATTATTAAAGACGCGAGTATGATTATAAGTGTATCGAAAATTTTGTTAGAAGCTCCAAATTTTTTTATAAATTCTTGAGATTCCAATATAATCACCTTTTATTATATTTAATTATTCTTTTTAAATATTGCCAAAAAAAGTATACTAAAAAATCATATTTAATAAAAAAGAGAGGATTCAATATATAGGATTATAATTTATCCTCTATTTAAATGATTCTATATCTTTTTCCGAAATTTACTAAGATATTTTTGTTTCTTTTGCTCAAGTGGCTTTATATATCCAAGTAAATCTTCAAAAACTATTTTTTGATGCAAATGAGGACGGAAAACAGGTTTGTAATATTTTTTTTTCCAATAAAAGCGTAGACTATTGAGATAAACATTTAATCCAGTAATTTGCTGAGGATTAATTTCTGTATAAGAAGTTATTATTGCTTCCTCTGTATTAGATTCAATATTTCTTTTAAGTAACACACCATCAGATTTCAACAGATATATAGTTCCATTTAAATAAGTATCATTTTCCTTATTATAAGTTAATCCAAGGTATTGAGCATATAGTTTAAAGTATTGACCAATTTTGGTATTTAGATAATTTTTTTGAATAATATCTCGATTTTTATTTTTTATTAACGTTTTCAGTTCTTGTTCGTCCATTTCTGCTTGATTTTTTTGGAGAATTTCATAATATTTGACTTGGAGATTAGTGAATATTAGCATTTCTATATCGTTATAAAAATCTTGAACTTCACGTGCTAGTATTCTGTCATCTTTGATATGATCCCAAATTATAAAGAATAGAACAGCAATTGAAACCGCTAAACTGACATATACAAGTATATCCTGAGGATTCATTATTATAAGAATTGATATTTTATTTTTAAATTTTTTTACAGCTCTATTCTTGTTTGGCACAAAAAAAAGGTAAAAATATTATTTTTATTCCGGTCGAATTTTCTCCCTTTCTGCTAATTTTTCTGATTGATCTTTTTTAAGATTAGCCAATTTATTCTGTTTTTCTATGAGATTTTTATTTACTTGCATAATATCAGTTTCAATTTTAGTTAAATCTTTTTGCTTTTTAAGATAATCTTCCTCAGCTTTTGTTACTTTTTCACCAGGGGCATTGGTATTTACTAGCTTTACATATGAGAATTGTTTTTTTGCTAGATTGCCTCTTTCTTTAGCCTCATCAAGTTGCATATTTGCTAGTTTTACTTTGACCTCCACAATTTCAGTTTCAATATTAGCAATCTTTCGTTGAATTTCAGCTGCATCTTTTTGAATTTCAGCAACTTTTTCACTATAATACGCCTGACTTAATTCTGTTTTTAAAGCTGCTTCTGAAAATTTAAGAAGGTTTTTTACCTTTTCTTTTCTTTCCACTAGCTTTTTACTTTTTTCAGCTAAACTTTCTCTTATTTTTGCCAATTCAAGTTCATTTTTGACTAACATTTCTCTTGCTTTTGCTCTTTTAACTTCTTGCTTTATTAAATTTTTCATTTCTTGT
>JAHQWY010000088.1 GCA_029856445.1 Promethearchaeia archaeon | reverse complement strand
AGACGGATATCATCCGACATATGATGATCCTACTCCTGTAACATATTTAGTAAAAGTAAAGGCACTACCAACTACAATTAGCGCATATGATTATGATACCCGAACTGTGATCTCAGATAATACATATACTGCGTATTTTAATGAACTTGTAAACATTTCAGTCAAATATTCTATTGAATTTGGAGCGCATCTAGAGAACGCATTGTTAACATATAGCTGGATTGGACTTGAACCCGATAATTTCTATTCTGATCCTTTAGATAGTGAATATTATACTTTTACTCTTAATACTTCTTATGCGCAAAGTACTGGAATAAAAGTTATAAGTTTAACAGCTTCAAAAGAAAATTATACTGCACTTTCATTCTCAGTGTATCTCGATATACTTGCAAGAAAAACCATTCTAAATGATCAATCGGATCTAGTCTATATTGTCTATAAAAGCAACGTATCAGATCCATACTTTTTCACATTTTATTATGCAGATGCTGATACAACCGATGTTGTTGGGGACTTAACAACCGCAACATATAGTTGGTACGAATTAGATGAATTTGGAGAACGAGTTCCTGGAAGTCAAGGTACTGGGACATTGATCCAGAATATAAACAAGTCGTACTATTTGGACTTCAATATGGAATATAGAGCTGTTGGGCTTTATTTTCTTCATGTCGCCTTGAAAAAGGAAAATTGTGAAGCAAGATTTGCCTATATAAACCTTGAGATTATGCTAAGAGAATTTGATTATGGAATTATAGGATTGGGATCCAATAATCAAATCAAAATTGATCAAGGAGAGAAGGTAGAACTAAGAGTCAATTTAGTGGACCTCTCACGCGGTTTTATAAATTTAGAAGGAGCCCAAGTTACATTAAATATCCATGGTGATAACATTGGTTTTAATGAAACATCACCAGGAATCTACATTGGAACAATCGACACAAATGGTATTGATACATTTTTCACATCAAAAACGGTTGTAGGTAAGTTGACTATTGAAAAAGCTAATTTTACTACACAGGAAATCACTATAACTGTTGTAGTTCAGATGGAAGAAATCTTTCCGGGAATGCCAACATTTTACTTCATTCTAATTACTGCTGCAATAATAGGTGTAGTAGGAAGCGTCGTTGCTTATAGGGTCATACAACAAGCAAGAATTCCTAAACATGTAAAGAAAATTAGGAAAATCAAAGGATCCATTAAATCAAATAAGAAAATTACAGAGGCAATTTCAATTCCAACCAAAGAAGAAATGATTGCAAAACTATTTGGAAATGACTGGAAGGAACTCGGTCTTTCGATTGATGAAGCACTAGGAATACAA
This sequence comes from Promethearchaeia archaeon, assembly GCA_029856445.1. Lineage (GTDB taxonomy): Archaea > Asgardarchaeota > Lokiarchaeia > Sigyniarchaeales > SOKP01 > Loki-b32. Next base: position 10,352 of record JAHQWY010000088.1, on the reverse strand, counting down.
GATTTAAAAACTAAGAAAACACTAACAGAAGATAAGAATACAAAAGAAGGGGGTGGATATATCTAATGCCAATTGGATTAGTAATAATGAGATGGGATATTAAAGTAAGTACAGAGATTCTTGCTAAATATCCTGATGAACTAGTTATTACTGAGGAAACATTAATGCAGATATATGCTGCTCACGAATATACAGGGGAACCGGGAATGATTAGTTTACTAGTAGGTCCATTAAATATTGCTTCCTATTATACTGGAAGAGATAGACCTCTTTATATAATTCTACTTTTGAATTTGGATGAAGATCCTGACACGTATGAAGGGGGATTATCTGATATTTCTCGTGTAATTTTTCAAAATTTTGAAGATAATGCGTATTTAGAGATGATCCCGTTCTTATTCCAAAGGTTATCAACATATCCTCACTTAAATGAAGAACAGAGTTTAGCTATTACATATCTTGATGGTGTTAACAGATTAATAATAAACAGGTTAAGAGAAGAAGGTGTAATATCCAAATCAGAATTGAAAATCTGGTTAAAAGATCAATATAGAGAAGGATTTTTTGATGTAGATGCTATTCTTATGGAACTAATAAAAAAGGAAATAATAAAAGAAGCATCTGTTAAGGGAATGCCTTCAGAATTAATCTTTCTTATAAACGATTTATTTATGATTCGAAGACCACCAATTAGTTTATTGAAAAATCCTACTGAACGAGGACTTCCAGATAAATTCACGGAGGAATATAATGTAGCAGTAAAGAAGTTTTTCCAAAAATATCGACCATCAGATGATGATAATCTCAAAATTCTAGATGAGATAATAGCAGATCCTCAAGTTTACGAAATTTTGAAATTACTTAGAATTTCAATAGTTACTAAAAATGTATTAGAAAAACTCAGAAAAAAAGGAGTAGATGACATCGATAGCGGATTAAAGAAGCTGTGGGATAATCAGATGATACATGTGTTCCAAGATACTAAAGGAAACGAATATTATGCGTTACTCACAGACTTTTATAATTCTTTGATATACCCTAAATATATCGTAAACACAATTATTTATCAATATACTGTGAAATCAAAATCAAATGGCGTTCTCATTGAATATTTAAATGTCCTTGATGAAGCTTATCGACCAACTAAAATTCAAGCAGAAGAAAAGGAAGAAGATTAAAAGCATTTTTTATATTTTTTTTTAGATTTAATTTATAGAAAGTTAATTGTCGTATAATCTTAAATTATTGGTGTGTTAAATAACCCTTTAATTTTTTTGCTTTCTCATAAAACTCTTTATAAAGAGTATCGTCTCCTAATTCAAGGCATAAGTCTGATATTTTTTCAAAATATTCTGCAGTTTGGGCTATATCACCATTTTCTAAACATGCTCTTGCCTTGTTTATTAACTGATCTCTTTCAAATAAAGGTTTTAACAATGGTGATGCATCAGTACTAATCTCTAGAATATCTGCTATTATTTGTATCATTTTATCACGATTTTCTGGATCTATAGCTACCATTGAATAAGTTTTTAAACCTAAGATCTCTTGAATTTTTTCAATACTTAAAGCCTCTGGTAAATCTTGTTTATTCCCAATAACGGCAGTATGAGCATAAGGGGCATGTTCTTTTATCAACTCAATAAAAAATTTACTTTTTTCTACATTCTCTAATGTGGAATCTGTAATAATAAGTACGGCATCACTTCCAAGGATAAAATCATTCCATAAATAACTAAATTGTTCTTGTCCAGCAAAATCCCATAGATGAAAATAAAGTTTACCGATTTTAACAGTTGAAATCTTCCCAGTTATTGTAGGGATATGAACAGAAGGAATTTCATCAGCACATATCAGTGTTGTTGTAGTCGTTTTCCCTACTCCAGAAAAACCCACTAAAGATATTTTTGTTTTAAGATTTCTATGCGTTGTATCTATGATAGGATCTAATATCTCCATAAGTACGGGATCCAAATTTTCTAGGCTATCACCAAACGTATCTAAAAATTCTTTTTTCAGCTTCTCCAGTTCCTCTTTAGTTCTCTTTAATTCATCGTTTATATCTGTAATAAACAAAAACATCAATCCTTCTTCTTTTACGTGTGAATATACGACTTTATATTTGAAAAAGTCGTAGCTGTCTAAATTTGTTCCTTTTTCTGATTCTTCAAGAATTTCTTGAACCAGTTTTTGAAAATCTTCTATTGATATTGATTTTCCAAATTTCTTATTATATACCATGTTATCTTCTTTCAATATGTAGACTTGCCTTAACATGATTTAATACCCGTATATTATAAAATTATATAACTTACAAAAAGCTAATTTTCCAATTATTTAGAAAACTTAAAATTTTGATATTATTTCTTGAATCATCAATCTAAATTAAAATATTTAAATCTTTAGGATTTATAAAACGTGCGATATAGGGGAGAGAAGTAGTGAGACTATTCAAAGTACAAATATAATATTAATTTTTGTTGATAATTATATCAAAATTTAGAAACTTCATATTTAATCAAAGAGATGGTTAATTTCATTTAAAATAAAACACTAGACATTAATTTCTTTCTTAAAAAAACATAAACTGAGATTTCCTACATATATTACCGTTATTTAATTATGATTTTGATAACAATTAAAGTTAGTTTTATCCATTTTCTTAAAAAAAAATGTAATATTGTTATCAAATATTTTGACCACTAATGAGTTTACATGAAATAACAATCCTAAGATTGATATACAAAATAAATTGATGATAGCTAAAAAATTAAATACAAAAATTAGTATTATTAATGAAAACCTTTTTTTAAAATTCAGTCAATTTAATAAAATTTTAATTAAAAACGAATGAAATGAAAATGACAATGAAACAAAAAAAGCTTAAACAAAGTATCTCAGCAAGTTTCTTGTTGATCCTAACTCTAAGTTCAGTTTTGCTTGCTGTTCCATTAATTCCAAATAAGTCAGTGATCAATATTAATGATGAAAAGGAAATTGAAAAAGGAGACCATAAATTACCCACTTTAAGTAATGGTTTTGGTGAAGATCCTTGGTGGAACGCCTCTTATAGATGGAGACAGTGCATCAACATTACTAATCCTGGAAGTTATAATTTAATAAATAATTTTGTTAGCATAGAATTTGATTATACTGATTTAGTAAACAATTATAATATGGATTCCGATTTGTATGATGTTAGAATTGTAGAGAATGACATCGTTAGAAACTACTATGTAAAGAAAGACTTTCCTTTACCAGGATTAGCTACTATCTGGTTTGAAACAAATTCAACTCTAAGTGAATCTGAATATGACACTTATATGTATTGGGGAAATGCTTCTATAAATCACCGTGGAGTACATCATGTTAATTATGATCCTTCTGGAAAAGCTTGGTGGAGTTTTGAAGAGGGCTCTGGGGGACGGGGTTCAACTGTCATTGATTCATTAAACTTTGCTAACGCTACTTTATGGAGCACAGGCACTGGTTATACTCCAGATTATGATTCTGATAGTGCTGTTGGTTCCTATTCGCTTAGCTTTGACGGTAGTCATGATTTTGTTTACATCCATGATGAGTTGCATTTTACTCAACCGAATGAAATTACTGCGGTAACTGTTAGTTGTTGGTTTAAGACATTTTATACCGGTAGCAGTTATAGTAGTAATTGGGCTTTCTTTGATTTTGATAGATCAGAATATTTTAATTTTTATATTGATCCTAGGGATGGAAAAATTGGTTATTCAACTTCAGCTAATGGACACAGTGGTCAACATGATTTTTTCGGCACTACTACTGGATTAAACGATGGTGAGTGGCATTTTGCGAGTGTAGTATATGACGGTAATGATAAAATAATTTATGTAGATGGTGTAGAAGATAATCGAGCCATTAATGTCTATGGTGGAGATGGTTTTGGTAGAACTACTGCCAGGTGGGGATTTTTTGGAGATGGTTCTGAAGCAACTAGTGTAAATGGAGCTAGGAATAATATCTATTATTCAGGAAGTATAGACGAGATTAGATATTTTGATTATGCTGTTGCACCAGACGAAATAGAGTGGCTAGCAAATTATTACTCAATCGAAACAGATTTATTATCTATTACAGAAAGGGCTGCAAGTGTTACAATAGTAGTAGAAGATGTGGATGGTAGAAGGGTTCCAGGAGCTGAAGTCTCTTTATGGGATAACTTAACACATATCTTGGAAGTAGGAAACACTACTTATACAGATTATACCTCATCAGAGGGTACTGTGTCCTTTACTGGGGTACCATTTGCATTTTATAACATTACGGTCAATTATACTACATATTCTGGTTCATATGAAGAAATAGTTTATGATGGTAGAACTGAACCTGCTGGAGAGGTTGAATTCAAAGGTCTATTTGTTTCAGCTAATATTACTGCTGATCTTTGGACAATTGATTTTGAAGTGGACGATTGGGATGGCGATCCATTAAATCATGGATACGTGGATGTAGGAAATTCTACTATAGATGTATTGGATAAGATTCCACTAAATTCTGCTGGAGAAGCTACATATCGTTGGATAAACTCAACAAGTTACAATTATACAGTTTACTATGATAATCCAGACTATTATACTCATCCAACTCCTTTGAATTCAAGCACTATTTATCGAAGTGGTATAAAAAATTATTCTGTTTTTGTGAACACTAATATTTCAAAGTTAGAGATACGGGTAATGGATGAAACGGGGAATGAGGGTGTGACAGGGGTTACTGTTAAAGTACAACTAAATAATACAGCAACAGATGTGGTTTATTTAGAGACAGATACGATGGGCTATGCTTATGGTGATCATACTACTGATTTCAGTTTTGCCTATAAGACAGAACAAGTTTACAATTTTAGTCTATGGATTATAGGTCAAAAGCAGGTATTCAGTGTAAATACTTCAGATAAAGGCAAACCGGCACTTACAGATTATTATAATTATACTTTAGATGGAGCGTCTACATTAGTATTTTTTCTAGATGGTTTGAACTTTACACAGAGGATTGCAAATTTTACGCAGTATGGAGGTGATACTGAGGTTGTATGGGGAGAAAATATGTCTTTCTGGATTTTATATGAAACATCCAACAATAGTGGTGTGGATTGGGTTCCTGATTGGAATGCTCATGCAGGTAATTATCCAACGTCTGCAAATTGGACATTATATACAAAATATGGTGAAAAAATAGTAGAAAAAGAAATGGTTCACGGGAGTACAACAGGGAATTTTACATTAACAACGAACTCAAGCTTTCTCACTGCTGGTTCTACTTCTGAATTCTACTTTGCTCTAGTATCAGGTTATAAACCATTTTGGAATGACCCAATTGATCAATATTTTGGAATTACCATATTGCCTAAATCCACAGGTATAACTTTGCATGATTATACTTCTATGAATGAATTACCAAAAAATATAGGACTCGATTATGAAATTTCAGAATATTATGGAAATGCAATAAATATTACTGCGAAATTTTTTGATGCTATTACAAACGGTACCCTAGTGCCTGATATATTCACTTATGACTGGGATTATGGCTCTGGAACTCTCATAAATGATCCATTGCATGCGAATTATTATTATTTTGAACTTGATACTACACTTGCTACAAATGTAGGAAAATATAGAATTGATATAACTGTCAGTCGTGAAAATTATTCGCAGATTGAAGATTTTCCAATGTATATAAACATCATCTCAAGACCAACAACGATAAATGGATCTTCTGGGTTATTGTACATTTCTGAAAATATTTTTATATTTGAAGAAAAAACATTTGTTTTTGAATATGAAGATGTATTTAGTTCAAGTCCAATTTCTAATTTAGATGAGAAAAGTTTTCTTTTACAAAAAATTAATGAAACAACTGGAGACCCAATTCCAGGAACAACGGAAGTAGGAGAACTTATTGAAACAGTCGAAAATAAATATATCTTAGATCTTGATACTGAAACTCGTCTTGATGGAGAATATTCAATAATAGTGACATTGAACAAGCTTAATTATGAACATCGAATTGCTATAATTTCTTTAACAATTCGAAAAAGAAATGTTCATATTGAATGGCCAGATAAATTTACTGGAACAGAAGCAAAAAAGATTAGAATAGGATCAGGAACATCTTTGAATTTTACAATTACAATTACAGATCCTGATAATAGTTCAGCACCGGTTATCGGAGCTGATGTATATCTCGATATTAAGGGGAATCGATATAATTTCACGGATCTTGGAGATGGAAGTTATTCTATAAAAACTTCTAAGATCGCTGATGCGTTCTTTCTCCCATCAACAATTTCAGCTACTCTTACTGTTGAAAAGCAATATTTCTCTACTAAAAAAACTTCATTAACAATTTTAGTTAACATGCATGAGACATTCGGAATCCCAACCTTCTATCTATTAATGATAGTAGGTGCTATCGTCGCTGTAACAGCAAGTTTAGCTATTTATCGGACAGTGCAACAAGCTAGAATCCCTACATTCGTTAAGAAAGTTAAGAAAATGAAGAAAGACATTAAGGGCAAAAAATCTATTTCAGATTCACTTCTCTATCCTTCAAAGGAAGAATATACGATAAAACGATTAGGAGATAGATGGGAGATGCTTGGATTATCCTTACGGAAAACATTAGGTGTAGAAGGTAAGAAAAAGAAATCGCTGCCTGAAACTCCAGGAGAAATAAAAAATCTAAAAGGAGGTGTAGATTAAATGCCAATTGGATTAGTTATAATGAAATGGGATGACAGGGCAGGTACTGAAATATTATCTAAATACCCAGAAGAAATTGTACTAACAGAAAAAACTCTGATGCAAGTGTATAGCACCCATGAATATAGCGGAGAATCGGGGATGATTAGTTTAATGATTGGATCCTTAAATATTGCATCATACTACACTGGACCAGAGAAAAACTATTATATTCTCCTACTCTTGAATCTTGATGATGATCCAGATGCATATGAAGAGGGATTAATAGATGTTTCTAGGATTATATTATCAAACTTAGAAGATGATTCATTTCTACAAATGATCCCTTCGCTGTTTCGACGATTATCAGTATATCCCACATTGAGTACTGAACAACGACTTGCTCTTACCTATCAAGATGAAATAAAACGTATGATAATTAAACGTTTAAGGGATGAGGGTGTTGTCTCAAAATCGGAACTGATGATTTGGTTAAAAGATAGATATAAACAAGGATTTGTTGATGTTGAAGGTGTTCTAATGGAGCTCATTAAACGAGAGATAATCAAAGAAGCATCAGTAAAAGGGATGCCATCTGAACTAATTTTCTTGATTAAAGATATTATACTTATGCGCGTACCACCTGTTATAATTTTAAGAGATCCCTTAGATCGAGGTTTACCTTCCCAACTTGTTGAGAATTATAAAGCTGATGTTCGAACATATTTTCAAAATTATCAACCAACAGAAGGAGATAATCTTAGGATATTAGATGTTCTTACTAATCCACAAGTTTATGAAACTATGCGATTATTAAGAACTGCCGTAGTTACTAAGAATGACCTAGAGAAACTTAGAAAGAAAGGAGTAGACGATCTAGATGATGTGTTAAAGATGCTTTGGGATACTCAATTAGTAGAAGTCTTCCAAGATGAAAGAGGTAATGAATATTATGCACTTCTTTCTGATTTTCATTTAGACTTGATTTTTCCAAAATACCTAATGAATGTTATCAAAACTGTGTATGAACAAAAATCAAAATCTGATCAAGTACTAATTGAATACCTGACTGTGCTTGAAAATTCTTATACAAATTTAAAAGCAGCACAAAAAGCTGAAGCTAAAGAAAAAGATTAATTATATTTTTTATTTTTCTTATTTTTTTATTTGTTTTTTTTAGGTTTATCAAAATATTTTTGAGTTTATTAATATTAATCTCAATTAGAACAATTAAAAAATTAATGTGAAATTAAAATGGATGAAAACTTTCCTAGCTGTGAAAAATATTTGGATACTCCAGAAGCAATTGGTTTGGACGGTATAGATTTAGAAAAATACATTATAGCAAGCTATATCATAAAACGTCCGAAAGGACAAAATGTCAACTATTTATCTAGATTCGCGGCTATTGAACAATCAACAGGGACATGGATTCGAGTTCCCGCTGAAACGGAAGAGGTTAGAAAACATCATGTGGCAAGAGTACTTGGTGTATATGAACTACCTCACCTAGAATATGCGATACCTAAGGACATCAAAGAACGAATTTATTTTGTTCAGATCGGATTTCCTATCATAAACATTAAAGGAATGGGAATTCCAATGCTTTTCACAACGGTTATTGGTAATATTAGTATTACTCATGGATTGAAATTAGTAGATTTGGCATTCCCCAAAGGCTGGTTAGAAGATTTTAAAGGACCTAAATTTGGGATTGATGGAATACGAGAATTATTAAAAGTACCAGAACGTCCTCTATTAAATAACATGGTAAAACCTTGTACAGGACATACAGCAGATGTGGCGGCAGATCTAGTATATAAAGCAGCCTTTGGTGGTTGTGATGTCGTAAAAGATGATGAATTAATATCAGATCCTTCTTTTAATAGACTAGAAGAGAGGATTGTAAAGGTAATGGAAGCTATTGATAAAGCTGACTCAGAAAAAGGAGAAAAAACTTTGTATACAATAAATATTACTACTAAGTTCCCGGAAATGTTTGAATATGCAGATAAAATGATAGAATTAGGAGCCAATGCCCTAATGATAAATTACTTAACTACTGGATTTGAAGCTCTTAGACAAATTGCTGAAGATCCTTCAATAAAAGTTCCTATTTTAGGGCATATGGATTTTGGAGGAACATACTTTGGAGGGGAGTGGACAGGTATGACTAGTATGCTAACTTTTGCAAAATTACCCCGAATTTGTGGAGCTGATACTGTTGTAATTCCTGCTCCTTATGGAAAAGCTGAGATATTAGATGAGAGATATGAACAGAATCTCAAGGCACTTCGATTTCCCCTTCAACATATCAGACCAACACTACCGATGCCTAGTGGAGGAATCACCCCGGGAATGGTTGAGAAATGTATAAAAGAAGCTGGTAATGATATACTTATAGGAAGCGGAGGTGGCATACATAGTCATCCCGATGGTCCAATATCTGGAGCGAAAGCATTTAGACAAGCAATTGATGCTGTTATGGAAGGAAAAAATATAAAACAAGTTGCTAAAGAACAAAAAGAATTAGGGATCGCACTGGGAGTATGGGGTAGTGGTAAAACTGCCCTGATAGAAGAATAACTTCTTTTTATTTTAATTTTATTTTTGTTTATGATTTTTTTACTTAAATTCGAATGGAGGAAATTTTCTTCTTTTATTTAAGTCTTTTTCTAAGATAATTTTTAATTCATTAAAAGGTTTTAAATTCCCAGAGAAGCTTGACTCAGTTACTTTACTAATTTTATGATCCAATAATTTTTCAACTTCTTCAACTTTTTCTAAGTTCCCTTCAGAGAGTAAAGACAGGAAGTAATCATTTGTATATTTCTTGAATGTCAAAAATCTATATTTTTGAAATCCTAGTTTTACAGATATCCAGCGGGGGAATGCTCCTGTGTTTCCTTGAGTATTTGCGGCAATGGCTTCGATTCTTGCTGTTAACATTGATTCTTTCATTTCTTTCTCCTCTTCTGGACTATTCACTTCCATTTGCAGTTCAAAATTTAAATCGTCTCCTATTAATAAAGATATAACTCCAATTGACATAGAAGATAAACCTAAATAGTCAATTCGAATAGTATCTTCAACATAAGGTATTTTCTTATCTAACCAAACCTCCTGCAATTTAAGATATTCAGTAAGAATTAATTTTGTTCGTCCCTTGAAATCTCTTTCAATTTGGTGCGATTCTAATTTATCTAGATTATTAACATCCTTATTTCCTACTAAATCAGAAAAATTATTTGACATTTGCTCAAGAAGCCATTTTCCTTTCTTATCCGGGAACCTCCCATAGACTAAATAAATGATATCGTCTTTAACATAGAATTGGCATTTTTCCTCAGTATTTTGCTCTACAGAAATTAGAAGCATTTTATCAAGTTCTCCACCCAATATCCCTGTAGCTATAAAATCTAGATTGTTTGTCAATTCTAGCAAGTATCTCAAATTACTATTACTACAATATAGCTGTGTTCGATCAACTGATGTGATTCCAAGTAATTTTACATATTCCCCTTTCTTCAAATGGTGAATCTCACTCTCTAAAGAGATACCTAGAGATTTTTCTTTTATTTTTATTTTACCCTGTAATTTTGAAGATATAGTAGATTTTTTGGGTTCAAATTG